>NZ_CALJXO010000131.1:0-7343 GCF_937988555.1 uncultured Boseongicola sp.
TGCTGCCGGGCCTGATGATGGCGGCTATGTTCGTGATCTACATTTTGGTCCGCTGCAAATTGAATCCGGCGCTTGGTCCAGTCCTTCCGCCAGCAGAACGCGCAATGCCCATGGGCGAAAAGATCAGGCTTTTGGGCGCAGGTCTCCTGCCCTTGTTTATCTTTTTTGCGATGATGGTGCCATTCGTGAACGGGTGGACATCCCTTGTCGAAAGCTCGGCCATCGGCGCAATCGCTGCGTTTCTGGCGGCGGTTTTGAAAGGCCGCATGACGCGCCAGGTGTTTGAGAATTCGGTGCGTCAAACGCTGGGCATCTCTTGCATGTTTATGTGGATCATTCTCGCCGCTTTGGCGTTTGGCGCGGTCTTTGATGGACTTGGTGCGGTCAAAGCCATCGAAAGTCTTTTCACTGAAGGGCTGGGCCTATCGCCTTGGATGATCCTAATACTGATGCAGCTCAGCTTTATTTTGATGGGCACATTCCTCGACGACACTGCAATGCTGGTGATCGTTGCACCGCTTTACGTTCCACTGGTCGGCGAACTCGGGTTCGACCTTATCTGGTATGGTGTGCTATACACGATCACCACACAGATCGCCTACATGACACCACCCTTTGGATATAACCTATTTCTGATGCGTGCGATGGCACCGCCCGAGATCACGCTGAGAGACATCTATTCATCCATTCTACCCTTCGTGCTGGTGATGATCGTTGCGCTGGCCACAATCATGGCCTTCCCTGAAATCGCGCTTTGGTTGCCGGGTTATATTTATGGAAATTAATGAAAACGAGATCCCGGTCACGGGACGCAAATTGAGAAGAGCTCCAACAGAGAGGAAAGACCCATGACGACAAGACGTAAGTTTCTGACAACTGCCGGTGTCGGCGCTGCCGCCACCCTGGCCAGCCCTTCGATCGTTAAAGCGCAGTCTGCTATCAAATGGCGTTTCCAGACCTATGCAGGTAGCGCCCTAGGTGAGCATGTGACTAAACCGGTCATCGACTATATCAACGCCAACGCAAACGGTGAGCTTGAGGTTGAGCTTTTCTACGCAGATCAGATCGTTCCCACCGGAGAGCTGTTCCAAGCACTTCAGCGTGGGACGATTGATGGCGTGCATTCGGACGACGACTCAATGGCTTCCCCTACTCCGCTGCGTCAGTTCGGAGGGTATTTCCCCTTTGCCACCAAGCATATCCTCGACGTGCCTGTGCTGTTCAACCAGTACGGTTTAAAGGATATCTGGACTGAGGAGTACGCCAAGGTCGGCGTAAAATGGCTGTCGGCTGCTGGACAGGACCCATGCAACTTCAACACCAAGAAGGAGATCACCAGCGTTGCCGATCTCGACGGCCTGAAGCTTTACACTTTCCCAACGGCTGGTCGCTTCCTTGCCCAGTTCGGCGTGGTGCCGTTGAATATTCCATACGAGGACGCTGAAGTTGCAGTACAGACAGGCGAACTCGACGGTATGGCGTGGTCGGGCATCACTGAAGACTACACCGTGGGGTGGGCCGATGTGACCGACTACTTCCTCACCAACAACATCTCGGGTGCTTGGATCGGCTCGTGGTTTGTCAACGAAGAACGTTGGGCCGACCTTCCCGATAACCTGAAGTCGGTCGTAATGGCTGCGACTGAGGCTGGCCACACATACCGCAACCAGTGGTATTGGGGCGGCGAAGCGGCTCTACGCGCCAACGGTGACAAGCTGCAATTGCGCTCTGTACCTGCCGGTGAGTGGGCCGAGGTTGAGAACGCTGCCAAGGTGTTCTGGGAAGAAGTGGCTCAGGAAGGCGAGGTGCACCAGAAGATCGTCAATGTCTTCAAAGAGTACAACAGCGTCATCAATCAGGCCGGCGCGCCGTACAACTTCGAGTAAGCTTGGCGTAAAAATGACAGCGTCCCCGGCACCCGGGGACGCACATACGAACGCGAGGAGCTGATCTGTGGCTGTCAACCCGACCTTTGATACACTGAAAAAGCTGCGGAGAATACGAACAAGTCTCTACCAGGCCAGTGAAGCTGCCCCTTATGCCGCGCAAATGCCGCGACATTCAGCAAGAGCGGCGGCGCGGTTGAGTTTGAAATTTGATCGTGAGTGAAGGCTTCTTTCCGAATTGAACAGGTTGTGAATCGAGGCATGGACGGCGGCGAATTTCTGCAAACCTCGCATTCGTCTGAAACGGAGCATCGCACTCTCTCGTCGTCGAAACGGCAGATGTGAATTCTCGGCTCGATTGTTGAGCCAGCGGCCGGTGTCCTGTTTGTCGACATTGGCGACCTTCATCGCTGCGCCGTAGGAACGTAACTTTTCGGTGACGAATTTATGTGGGCGACCATGACGTTTCATTGGTTTTCTAAGAAATTTCAATGCTGCCTTGCGATCACGACGCTTTGTGACAAAGCTCTTCAGCACCTCACCTCCATGATCCACGGCCCGCCAAAGATAGTGCTTCTCGCCGTTGATCTTCACGAATACCTCATCCAGATGCCACTGCCAGTGTGTCCCCGACCGCATTCGATCGGTAATCCCCCTAAAATTAGTGGTCAAAAGTCGAATTTTCTCGGCAGGATATCTGAGGATATTTTTGATGAAGACAGCACGATATAGCGACGCACAGATCATGAGCATTTTGAAACAGGCTGAGGGCGGTGTACCGGTTTCAGAGCTTTGCCCAGAGCATGGGATGAGCAGTGCAAGTTTCTACAAGTGGCGCGCCAAATTTAGCGGCATACCCTCTCGGCAGATTGCTGCGCAATCGCCTGCCGCGTAATAGACGCCTCTTTGATTGCAGCGATGAAGGACATGGCGGATCAGAACCGCCGCCTGAAGAAGATGTATGCTGAGATGCGCATGCAGAACGAGCTGCTGAAGGAGGCGCTTGGAAAAAATCACATTGACGGTTTCAATCCCACCCCGACCTGTCGGCACCCGTAAATGGTACTGATGTCGCAATGTCCAAAACTTCCGCAAGGACCGATACGGACAATGTGGCAGGATCGCGCGCAGAGCGGATCAAACCAACCGGACCATGCAGGCGTGCGAGATCATCCCGCGCAACCCCCATCGCTTCAAGCTCAAGCAACCGTACATCACGGGCGCGCTCGCTTCCTTGTGCTCCGACATAAAAGGCTGGTCCGCCAAGTGCCCCAAACAGGATCGGCGGTTCCCGTTCGTGATCATGAAAGAAAAGAACGATGGCCGTCCATTGATCCGTAATCAAATCTGCCGGGAATTCAGGTTGGCGCAAATGCTGGACATCGCAGCCTGAAGCCGCCCCAATTTCTAATGTCTCTTTATCAGGTGAGAGAAGAAGATTTGGATATCCGATGGATTGGACAAGAGCTGAAAACGTGCAAGCTTCTGGCCCTTTACCAAAGACCAGAAACCGCACTTTGGGAGCGAATTGCACAACGAACTTCGAGCCGATCAAACCGGTTGTTCCATCATCTAACAACGTGAGGGCACCAGAGTAGATGTCTATCCCGATCGCACACAACTGTCTGGCAGCACGCCGCTTTGTCAATTCAAGAAAGACCCGGCGATCCGGCCGCGGTAGCAAAAGGATATCAAGCCCCCCACCACATGGCAGCTGAATATCGATAAAAGGCGAGCCGCGCCCATACCGTAGGGTTTTAGGCTTGCCTGTTGCCAGAACTTGAGCAGCATGCAAGGCAAGGTCTGCCTCAATGCAGCCCGATGACAAAGCACCCAAACGTGAACCATCCGCCCAAATGGCCATTGCTGCGCCAACCGCCCGGTAGGACGGCCCCTCCACGCCAGTGATGACGGCAAGTACAGCGTCGTCCCGGTTTGTCGCAATAGCCTCAATTGGATCAAGCCCGGAGGCTGCTGGGAGAAGAGAATTCATGGGTTATCTTGCCTGATTGCCATCGCTCAAAGGCAAATTTCTGTTAAGTAAACAGGTGATACCGCATCGTAAAAGGATTTCAGAGTTGTGTCTAGGAATGCCGTTAGGTTCGACACGACTGATAACGTCGCTCGACAGATGCAAAACGCACTCAAGAAACCGAGAAACCGGGAAACCGGTGGAAAACCTGTTGCAGGAACATGTCCAAGCTTCAGGCACTACATCTCCGCAATGCCTTCGCAACCTAGCCCCCACGGGCTTTCGCTGCCTTGGCAATATCATCTGGTGTGTCCACATCAATAAGCTCGCCGTCCGGAGCTTGGACAAGTGCATTGACCGAAAGACCACGAAAGAAAGTGCGCGCACCTTGGTCGCCAGCGAGGCCTTGGATGGCTGAGAAGCTTTCCCGGGGGAAACACGCGGGCGGCATAGAGCGTCTCCCGTCAAAAGCAGCAGATGGAGTTCCCGCGCGGCATCGCGCCGTTACCTCTTGAATTAAAACTGTTGTGACATTGGGCATATCACCAAGAACGACAACCGCCCGGTCAGCGCCCAGGCGTTCGGCGAGGCGAAGGCCTGCCCGCAGACTATCAGACTGCGCGTGCGACTGCGTCGGCGGAGCGGTAATCTGAAATCCAGAAAGCCTTTCAGCGACCTGTTGACTTGCTGTAACAGCGATTAATAAATCGAATTTGCACGCCGTTAAGGCGCCAGCAGCATGGGTGACAAGCGGCTTGCCTAGGAAAGGCGCGAGAAGTTTGTCGGTTCGCCCGAAACGTTCTGACTGCCCTCCGGCAAGGAGAATACCTGCGATAATCATTCCGGTCCGATCGTGGGTATTGTCAGATTAGACTTGTTAGGCGACCGATCCCACTTCAATTTTTGAACTTATAGGAAAGATCTCTATGCTTGGATGGCCTTCATTAATCTCACCAATAGAAACCATGCGGCGTCCTCGAAAAAGTATAGCAATCGAATTTAGTCGAACAATGCCACCAAATCTTCTCCACCAGAAGCGAACGGGCTCATGTCTGATATCGTTACCATACTCGCGCAGCAGATCTTTGACATGCCGGAGCGAAAAAGAAATTTGACGTAGAATATGCCGGCTATAGCGTTTCGGGAAAACCTGAATCGGGGGATTCCCATGTAGGTCAGTTTGTGATTCATCCTGTTTGGTAGGACGGATCATGCCAGCACCTTTGCCGGATGCGCTTCGGGCACGGTTTCAGCGATACATTGAGGAAGGGTTAAGCGGGCGCGCGGCGGCGTTGCGTTTGAAGCTTTCGCCAGCGACGGGGGCGCGTTGGGCACATCGGTCAGGATGAGAGGGAATGCCTTGCCTGCATCTCAGGGACGCCCGCCGGGGAGCGGCAAGTTAGCACCCCACCGGGCATTCTTCGAAGAGCTGATCATGCAGGACCCAGACATTACGCTCTTTGAACTTCGCGATGCACTGGCTGATGCAGAGGGTGTACAGATCCACCACTCATCTATCGCGGATCTGCTGTCCCGGCTCGGGTTCACATACAAAAAAAGTCGTTGGTTGCGTCCGAGCGCCGCCGCGCCAATGTAAGGCGTCAGCGTGCCGACTAGTTTGTCCATCGGCTGCCAGCTATTGGGCGTCAGCCTGAACGTGTTGTGTTTATTCCTTCTCGGCAGATTGCTGTGCAATCGCCTATCAGGCAGCGGACGAAACGGCTGTGAAGACCAACCTAACCCGCCTACGAGACCGATCGTTTGCGGCCAGCGACTGAATATGGGTGCGCCCGTTGGCAGTTGGGCGACACAAACGCTGATCGCCGGATTGACCCAGGACGCCTTGATCGCGCCGTGGGTCATAAAGGGCGCAATGGATGGTCCGGCATTTGCCGCCTACGTGCGCGAAGTGCTGGTGCCGGAGATCGAGCCCGGTACCGTGGTCATACTGGACAACCTGGCCACCCACAAAACAAGGAAACGTCAGAGGCCCTGCGCGCGCATGGATGCTGGTCCCTCTTCCTACCGCCATACTCGCCCGACCTGAACCCAATCGAGCAGGCCTTCTCCAAACTGAAAGCCCACTTGCGACGCATTGGTGCAAGAACCTTCACCGACGTCTTCGAAGCCGTTGGAAAAGTCAGCGACCTATATGACCCTCAAGAGTGCTGGAACGACTTCAAGAATGCCGGATATGCCTCAGGTTAAAACCGAAACGCTTTAGGCGAAAGCTCTCATGACTGGATCGAAAGTATCGAAATGGGCTGGGCTTTCTCATCCACCGAGACTAAGCAACCGCCCTTCCCGGCTCAAGCCGGTTTCTTCTGACAAGACCTTTCTGAGGTCTTCAAACGACCAGACGTGCTGCGATTTGTCCGAAACAAATGTGCCTCACAGAAAAATCGCCGACTGTCACCCGCCTGTCATATAGGGCATCAGGACGACTTCGCTCTTTGGCCCGATTTCAGTAAACCATGCCTCGCGGTAGATTTTGCCATCCAAAGCCAGCGACACACCGCGCTCGATTTGCGGTTTCAGGCCCGGGTATTCGGTCGCCAGACGATCCAGCAATTCCTTGAAATTGCGCGCATCAACTTCGACTTCAACCTGTCCATCTGTCGCAGACCGCAAGGAGCCCCAGATCGTCACCTTGACCATGCCTATCCCTTTTGCCGGATTGCCTTGAGCAGCTTTGGCGGGGACATCGGCAGTTCGAACAAGCGGATCCCGATGGCGCGTGCGACTGCGTTTGACAATGTGGCCAAAGGCGGCACGATGGGCGTCTCTCCGACCCCGCGCACGCCATAGGGATGGCCTGGGTTCGGGATTTCCAGGATGACGGTTTCGATGTTGGGCAGATCCGAGGCGACGGGAACACGGTAATCAAGAAAGCCCGCGTTCTGCAGTAATCCATCTTTTCCGTAGATATATTCCTCGTTCAGCGCCCAGCCGATCCCCTGAACGGCACCGCCTTGCATCTGGCCCTCGACATAGTCGGGATGCACGGCCTTTCCGGCATCCTGAAATACCGTGTAGCGCAGGATCTTGGTCGCACCGGTTTCCGGATCGACCTCGACATCGGCAAGATGCACACCGAAACTTACACCAGCCCCGTCCGCGTTGACCTCAAAATGGCCAGCAATCGGTCCACCGGTATTTGAGGAAATTGCCGCGATCTCCTCGATCGACATAGGGGTAAAATCGCCCGCGTTCGCGCCGGATGGTTTGGCGCATCCATCTTCCCAAATCACGGCGTCTTCATCTATGCCCCAAATTTTGGCAACCCGTCCGCACATCACCTTGATCGCATTCCGCGCCGCCTCAATCGTAGCAAGACCGACTGAAAAGGTCACGCGGCTCCCATCGGTTACGTCATTGTAGCCCAGCGAATTGGTGTCGGCGATGATCGTCCTGACCTTGTCGTAGGGAATGCCAAGCTCTTCCGCCGCCATCTGGCTGATCGCCGCCCGAGAGCCTCCGATATC
>NZ_CALJXO010000132.1:0-2530 GCF_937988555.1 uncultured Boseongicola sp.
ATGACTAACAATCGCATGCAGTCCGACAAATTTGCTGCGCTACGCTTGCAATTTTGTCGCTGTTGCGGGGCGTTATGTGGCTAGTAATCAGAAGCAAGCGACAATCTGAACTCAGTACAAAGCAGACATCCAAATTATCAGAGGAAATTCACAGGCGAATGGCCGAGATGCGGAGAGGGTGTGTGGAAAGTCGGTTGAGACAACTCGCCAGTAGGCGTTATTGCTTTTGCGGGCCGTTTTTTCTGTTTTGACCTTTGTCGGCTATATTTCCGGCTGGTTGAGCCTCTTGGTGGCGATTTGTGGCCATTTGACCGGTTTCAAGGCTTATTAGAGGCCGACTATGCCCTCATTGCTTGGATGAGTGCGGGGATGCCGATGATGTTCATCACCCGCGTCATGTTGTAGGCGAGAACGTGGAGCGCCATTTCGGTGGCAACGTTTTTGAGCCGCCGCATCTTGAAGTGGGTGTTTCCCATCCAGGTTTTGATCGTGCCGAAAGGATGCTCAACCGTCATGGAACGAAGCGCCAGTTTGGACGGATCATCATCAATGCGTTGCTGCATGCGGTCGAGAACATCTTCATGCTCCCAGCGACGAATGCGCCGCTCTTTGCTGCCAGTGCATTTGTCTTTGATGACACAGCCGCCACAAAGGCTCGACCAGTAGGAACGCAAGGTCTTGCCTGCTTCCTTGTTGGTGAAGCGGTAGATCAGGTGTTCTCCTGCCGGGCAGACATAAACGTCCTTGTCCGCGTCATAGACAAAGTCGGCCCGATCAAATCGGCCCTTGGCGCTTGAGCCTGACGTCAGTGGCTTGGAGACGGTGGGGGTGATACCCGCTTCTTCGCAGGCCAGGATCTCCTCGCTCTTGAAGTAGCCCTTGTCTGCAATCGCCTCGATCTCATCTGCCTCCATGATATCAAGGGCGGCTGTTGCCATCCTGGACAGGGCATCGCGGTCATAGCCAAGGGTGGTTACTTCATGGGCGACGATGAGATGATGCTTGGCCTCCACCACGGTCTGGACATTGTAGCCTACAACCCTCGGCATGCGTGCCGTTGTCGCCATGGACTTCGCATCCGGATCGCTCAGCGAGACCTGCGTTTCTCCCGTCTCATCCATGCGCTGTTCAACTGATTTATACCGCTGCTTCTCCTCTTGCAGGTGGGCTAGCTTCCTGCTGGTACGCACAATCTGGGAAGTGGGCACAGTGGAACCGGTCTTGGCAAGGGCCTCATCGGCCCGATCCAGATCCTGCAGGTAGAGCCCGATTGCCTTGTCGATCTCGCCCAGCTTCTGCTTCAGCTTGCCACGTGTATAGTTCTTCGCCTTGGCGTTGACCGCCTTGAACCGACTGCCATCAATGGCAACGATGTCACTGTTCAGCAGCTTGATATCCCGGCACAGTGCCACAAATTGCTGGCACACCTTGCGAATGGCTGGGCCGTTGTCCTTCCGGAAATCAGCAATCGTTTTGAAGTCCGGCTTCAACCGTCCGGTCAGCCAGATCAGTTCCAGATTGCGCCCACACTCACGCTCCAATCGTCGCGATGACTGGACCTGGTTCAAATACCCATAAAGGTAAATCCGCAGCATCACGCCGGGGTGATAACCCGGACGGCCCATGACATCCGGTTCAACGCAAAACCCCAAAGCAGCCAGATCGAGCATCTCGACAAACGCGTCGACAACCCGAACCGGATTATCCTTATCAACATAATCGTCCAGACATTCAGGAAGCAGAAGCGCCTGATCTCGCGCTGTACCCTCGATAAATCGTGTCATCAAAACCCCCCGATTTAATCTTCGAGAACTATAACACGATTAGAAATCAGAGGGACTTTTCACACACCCTCTCCGCTTCTCGGACATTGGGCATCATCATCATTCACATCTCAAGGCCTGCTTTGTAGCGTGAGCTGCGCAGGCTCAACATGCGTTAGCGATGATAGCCACATTCATGATAACATGTCAGAGTAGCGTGATTATCCGAAGCTTAAAAATTGTTTCGATCACGATTTCCAATTTAAATCGGCTTGAGGCCTGGTAATTATTCTCCTAGCCTGACCAGAGATTTTCTAAATGAGGAATGTCGGCCAAACAGGAGTTGAAGTGAAAGCGGCCTCGTCTACATTTTCTTCGGCTACCGGAGATGGTTATGAACTGCAAATGGGCCGTTTTGCTCGTGTGCTAGCTCCAAAATTTATTGATTTTGTGGGATTGGCAGACAGCGGTCAGTTATTGGATGCCGGCTGTGGCACCGGTGCGCTCAGCACCGAAGTTCTTCAGCGCACACAGTTGGTTGAGGTCATTGGCGTCGATATATCGGCAGCGTATGCGGCTCACGCAAATGCCACGATATCAAATCTACGTGCGTCATTTTCGCAGGGCGACCTGACAGATTTACAATTTGACGATCATTCGTTTGATCAGGTTATGTCGCAGTTGGTTCTGATGTTCGTCCCTGATGCGGAGAAAGCAGTCCGCGAATTGGTGCGGGTTACTAAGCCAGGTGGTACAGTATCCGCTAC
>NZ_CALJXO010000133.1:0-8745 GCF_937988555.1 uncultured Boseongicola sp.
AAAGTTCCGTCGCTTCGTCATTCTCGTATCCATTCGTTCGTGTTGGATACACCTTAGCACGCTGTCCAAATTTGCCGGACCACTTCAAAAATCGGTAATTTCGTCGACCTTCTTACTTTCCTATACGAGATCTTAACTCGCTGGATTTGTCACCTGCAATTTTGCGGGGGGAGTTGAATGCTTTTTGCGCTGACCTGAGTTCTAACTCTAGGTCTGACACCCCACGTTCCAAAATTCGTTGGGTTACCACAGGGCGCGGAGCTGTTTACGACCCGACAGTTAAAAGCTGCCTCAGTAAGTTGCCCGGCCGCCTGACAGATCAAAAACACCTGCAGTCGTGAAGGAGTTTTCGGCGCTTGCGAGCCAGGTGATCATCGCGGCGGCCTCTTCGACTTCGAGGAAGCGCGCGCGCGGGATCTTGGAGAGCATATAAGCGATATGCTCTTCGCTCATCTGGTCGAAAATAGGGGTGCGGGCGGCGGCGGGAGTGACGCAGTTCACCGCAATGTCATGACCTGCCAGTTCCTTGCCAAGCGATTTGGTGAAACCGATGACGCCAGCCTTAGAGGCGGAATAAGCAGACGCGTTGGGATTGCCCTCTTTGCCAGCGATTGAGGCGATGTTGACGATGCGACCGTAGTTGCGCGCGCGCATCCCCGGAACAACCGCTTTGTTGACGTGAAACGTGCCATTGAGGTTCACGGCACAGATATGGGCGAATGTAGTAACGTCGTAATCTTCAACTGTAGCATTGGGGCCTGCGAGGCCCGCGCTGTTTACCAAGATATCAACGGGGCCGAGCGCTGCCTCGGTCGCATTGAGGGCGGCCTGGACGGAGGACCATTCGGAAATGTCGGCGGTGATTGCGGTGGCGTTATCCCCTGCATTGAAGGCGGCGACGGTTGCGGCGTTCTGGTCGCCGTTCCTGTCCCAGCTGGCGACTTTTGCGCCCGAGGCGAGAAGGCGTGCCGATACAGCTAGGCCGATGCCTTGTGCGCCGCCAGTAACGATAGCTGTTTTGCCAGAAAGATCGTAGGTGTTCATGAGACGTGCCCCCTAATTCCGTTCCTTACGGTTTAGCGGCAGTAGTCGTCAGAGAGAAGCAAAAGTCTCAGCCTAGGAGCGGTTGGCCTTTTCGGCGCCTACGTCGCGTTGCCCGAGGGGTTTGGCAAGATGGGCAATCAGTGAGGCGTTTTTAATATGAACAAACAGCGTAGCACCCTGAATCCGGCGATCTTTAATGTGGCGTTCAGCCGGTCGACGGAAGGCGATGACGTTGCTCATAGAACGATTCCCATAACTTCGTTCCTAGATAGACCCCAGATTTGTGACCACGATTGGGCACAAGTAAGGAATAATCACGGTTAATGTTCATGAAGTGTGAACGAGTTCTCTATGGGAGCAGAAGCAGCCAGAGCCAGACCGTAACGATGGATGCAGCCGTGCCCACAAGCACAGATGCGGCAGCGACGCGGCGCGCGCTGCCGTAGAGATTGGCGAAAATGTAGGTGTTGACGCCGGGCGCCATTGCGGCCGTCAGGACGGCAGATCTGAGCGCGTCGCGGTCAAGTTGAAAGAGGGTCGCAAGGCTAAGGGTGATCGCTGGGTGGAGGATGAGAGAAATCACGCAAACCATTGCGATTGTTTTGGAATCACCTTCAGGTTTGTAGCGATGTAGCACGCCTCCGAGGCCGAAAAGTGCGGCCGGAAGGGCGGCAACGACCATGAGGTCAACGGCGTCGATCAGAACACCCGGAAGGGGTAGGCCAGAGAGGTTCACTGCCAGGCCCAGTGCGATACCGATGACCAGCGCGTTGCGGAACATTGAGCGCAGGATTTTGCCCAACAGTATCGCCGGATTGCGGTTATCGGCGCGCGCAATCTCCATCGCAGCGACGCCCAACATATAACAAAAAGGCGCGTGGACGGCGACGATTGCGTAGTTGGCGGACAGTGCATCTGTACCGTAGGCGCGCTCGGTTATGGGCAGGCCGAGGAGGACGGCGTTGGAGAACAGGCAGACAAAGCCAATGGCGACGCTGTCGGACCAATTGCGCCTGAAGATGTACCGCGCACCCAAAGTGCCCGCGGTGAAGCCGACGGTGGCGCCAGTGTAGAACGAGATCAGCAGTTCGGGATCAAATTGTGCCGAGAGGTCGAGGGTCGAAATTGCGCGGAACAAGAGGCAGGGGATGGCGTAGTTTTGGGTGAATTTCATCAGTCCATCGACGCCAGTATCGGGAAACCAGCCTCTCCAGACCGCGAAATAGCCAAAGCCGATAACGAGGAAGACAGGGAGGATAACGTCTAGGAGGGCTTGCACGTTGGTTAATCGTCCAGCTCGATTTTCATACCGTCGAAGGCCGGGGAGATGTGATCCGGGGTTTCGGCGTTGACTTTCGCGTAGTCGAGATCGTTGTGCATGTTGGTGAGAATGGCGCGCTTGGGTCGCACCTGGCCGATCCACTCAAGCGTGCGTTCGAGGTGGGAGTGGGTTGGATGCGGTGTGCGTCTGAGGGCGTCCACGATCCAGACGTCGAGATTTTGCAATTTTTCCCACGTATCGTCACGCATAGTTGATACATCAGGAAGATAGGCGACATTCTTAATTCGAAATCCGAGGGCGTCTATTGCGCCGTGATCTACCTCGAAGGGGGTGAAGATGATGTCGCCGCCCGGGCCGGAAATTGTGACGTCGCCATCAATTGTGAACATGTCGAGGATTGGCGGATAGGGCGAGCCAGCGGGTTGAGTGAAGGCGTAGCCGAAGCTGCCGTAGAGGCGTTCTTGTGTCGGACCATCGGCCCAGACAGCGACCCGGTTTTTCTGGTTGAAGACGATCATGCGCAAGTCATCAATGCCGTGGACGTGGTCGGCGTGGCCGTGGGTGTAAAGGACGGCATCTAGTGTGCCGACACCGGCCCCGAGAAGCTGGTCGCGCATGTCGGGGGATGTGTCGATAAGGACGCGGGTGGTGCCGTCTTTCGTCTTCCGCTCGACCAAAAGGGAGCAACGGCGGCGGCGGTTTTTGGGGTTGGTTGGATCACAGTCGCCCCAGAGGCCGCCGAGGCGTGGAACGCCTCCGGAAGAGCCGCAGCCCAATATGGTGAAGGTCAGCTTTGCCATTGGGCGGCTTTCGTGAAGAGGCGGTCAAAGTTTGCTTCGGTTTGTGCCGCGAAGTCTTTGTAATCCATGTTGAAAACCTCGGCGCCGATGCGGGCTGTGTCGGCGACGTAGCTCGGTTCGTTGCGCTTGCCCCGGTTAGGGGGTGGCGCAAGGTAAGGAGCATCGGTTTCGACGAGGATGCGATCAACGGGCGCGGCGGCGAAGATATCGCGGAGGCCCTGGCTTTTGGGGAAGGCTGTGATGCCGGACATGGAAAGGTAAAACCCGAGATCAAGGGCGGCTTGGGCGAGGGCGGCAGACGAGGAAAAGCAATGCATGACGCAGGTGTAGGCGTCTCTTGCGTGCTCCTCGGACAGGATCGCGGTCATATCGTCGTCGGCGGCACGGGCGTGGACGATGAGGGGCAGGCCGGTTTGGCGGGCGGCTTCGATGTGAATGCGCAAGGATTGCGCTTGGATGTCCTTGCTTTCAACCGTGTAGTGATAGTCGAGACCGGTTTCGCCGATGCCGACACACTTGGGGTGTTCGGCGACCGTGAGGAGGTCTTCAACGCTGACCAGCGGTTCGTCCGCGACGGACATCGGGTGCGTGCCAGCGGCGAAGAAAACTCCGTTGTGGGACTCGGCGAGAGCTTGGACCGGCGGCAGGGATATGAGTTTTGTGCAGATCGTCACCATGCGCCTAATGCCACGGGCTTTGGCGCGCGCAAGAAGGTCGTCGATTTCGCCGTCGAATTGCGGAAAGTCGAGATGGCAATGGCTGTCGGTCAGCGGGATGTTGGGGCCGGGTTCAGACATGGGTTTCGTATCGATGCTTTGGGGCGAAGGGTCAAGGACGCGACGCGGTCTCGTTGATCTTGAGGAAGGCGTCGAGGATCAGGCTTTGGGCATCCACGTTGACTGCGCGACCGTGGCCGATGCGCTGGGACAGGTTTTGTTGGAGGCTGGCCCATTTGCGCGCCGCGCGGGCGTTGGGGGCGAGGCGGGCCATAACCTGGGGTTCGTCTGTGGTAATGGGCGTGTCTGGTGTGAGGCCGGTTCCGGTGCGGGCCATGCGGGCGAGCGCGAGGTCGAGCAAGGTCAGGGCAACGTTTAGGCGGTCGTTCTGACCCCGCTGCGTAACGTGCTCGGCGAATTTCTGAGCGCGGGCGCGATCAAGGTTGGGGCAGCTTGCGAGAAGGGCGAGGATTTGCGTGTAAAGCGCGGGGCCGTCGTTGCTGAGGAGGCGAATGGCGGTGCCGACAGAGCCCGCCGCGAGGGCGGTGAGGCCGGGGTCGGTGTTTTGGTGTCCGGCTTGGTCTAGGGCAGCGGTCAAGGCGTCGGGTTCCAGCGACGACAGGCGCAGTTCGCGGCACCGCGAGCGGATCGTAGGAAGAAGGCGTGCAGGCGCATGGCTGATCAGGAGAAGAAGAGCGTTTTTAGGAGGTTCTTCGAGGACTTTCAAAAGCGCGTTTGCGGCCGACGGGTTCATGTCGTCAACGCTGTCGACAATGACGACACGGCGGCCACCATCTGTCGCAGAAAGGCCAAAGAAGCCGCCGAGTTTGCGGACTTCATCCACTGTGATTTGCGCCTTCAGGCGTTTCTTGTCTCGGTCCCATGCGCGACGAATGAGAAGGAGGCCGGGCTCCGAGAGGGCTGCCATGCGATGCGCAACCGGGTGGTCGGGTGAGATGTCGAGGCTTGCGGGCGGCGGGGGGGCATCGCCGAACAGGCCTGCGTCGGCAGTTTGCGGCGGCGTTGCGATCAGGTAGCGCGCGACGGCCCAGGCAAGGGTCGCCTTGCCGACGCCTTTGGGGCCGGTGATGAGCCATGCATGGTGCATGCGGCTGCCGGTCACGGCTTCGAGAAACTGAGCCTGTGCGGCGTCTTGCCCGAAGAGTGTTTCGGTTTCGCGCGGATGGGGCGCGCCGTCGGCGCGGTCGGCTTCGGGGAGTGCGTCGTCGGTCATTTGGGGCTCTGCCTCTCACACATTGTTGCGTAATGTGTTGTCGGCCGGCGATTGCATGCAACCGCCGTAAGACCCAGTCCACTTGCGTGGACCTCCCTGTGTTTTCTGGACCCAAAGAGGGCGCGGGGTGCGTGTGGTTTGATCATAAGGCGTCGGCGATGGCGGCGACGTCTTGGGCGACCGCCTCTGGGGGACGGTTGCCGTCGATCAGGTGACAGCGGTCGGGGTTGGATTTGGCCAATGCGAGAAAGCCCGCGCGAAGCTTATGTTGGAAGGCGGCCCCCATGTCCTCGAAGCGGTCTTCGCCGGAGTTGCGCGCGAGGCCGCGGGCGAGGGCGGTGTCGGGGTCCATGTCGATGACGAAAGTAAGGTCGGGTTCGCGTGCGATTACTGCGTCGTGGAGACGGTCGACGAGATCGCGAAGATCGCCACGAGCAGCCCCTTGGTAGACCCGTGTGCTGTCGGCGAAGCGGTCAGAGATGACTGTGGTGCCGCGTTTCAAGGCAGGCTCGATCGTGCGCTCCAGGTGGTCGCGTCGAGCGGCGGTGAACAGGAGTATTTCGGTTTCCGGGGACCAGCGGTCCGGGTCGCCTTCGACAAGGAGACGGCGGATGTCCTCCGCTCCGGGCGCGCCTCCGGGTTCGCGGGTGAGGATCGCGTCCTGGCCCTTGGCCGTCAGGTGGTCATGGAGGAGCCGGGCTTGGGTGGATTTGCCCGATCCGTCGATGCCTTCAAATGTGATAAGTCGTCCCGTGGTCATTCCATGAGGGTTCGCACCTGACCCATGGCCTTGTCAAACAGGACGTAGGTCGAGGCGCGGATGCGGGGGACGAAACCTCCGTATTCGACGTCGCGGTCGGAGACGAGATCTATGCGCTTTTCGGGCATATCGCGGGCGGTGATTACCAGTTCGCCGACTTTGTCGCCACTTGCGATGGGTGCCTCAAGCGGGGTTTGGTATTCGACGCGCGTTTCAAGTGTGTCTTGTCCGATGGCTGGCACAAGGAGGCGGATATCGCTCTTGGTAATCAAGTTGATCTGTTGCTGGCTGCCCATCCAGACCGGGGCCTGCGTGATGGTGTCGCCTTTTTTGGCAACGTCCTTGGAAAGAAACTGGCGGAAGCCCCAGTTGACGAAGCTTTCGGCTTCCTGACGGCGGTCAACCTCGGATTCCAGGCCGGAAAAGACGAAGACAATGCGGCGCTCACCTTGGACGGCGGAGCCGACAAGACCGTAGCCAGCTTCTACTGTGTGGCCGGTCTTGAGGCCGTCAGCGCCAAGTCCAAGCCCAAGAACCGGGTTGCGGTTGAAGCGGTTGGAGGGAGAGCGGCCGTCGAAATCGTATTCTTCAAGCGCGAAGAAGCCATAGTATTCCGGGAATTCGTTGATGATGCGCGTGGCAAGGACTGCGAGGTCGTGCATTGACATCCGGTGGTTCGGATCAGGCCAGCCTGAGGCGTTGGAAAACGTCGAATTTGATAGCCCAATCTCAGGACCGCGGGTGTTCATCTGGCGGGCGAAGGCGTCTTCGCTTCCCGCAAGGCCTTCGGCGACGACGATGCAGGCGTCATTGCCGGACTGGACGATGATACCCTTGATCAGGCTTTCGACTGTCGGGCGGTCGGTTTCATCAAGGAACATGGTGGAGCCGCCCATAACGCGGGCTTTGGTTGAAACGCCAAACGTGGTGTCCAGCGTAACGCGGCCATCGCGGAGAGCTTCGAACAGCATATAGAGCGTCATGAGCTTGGACATCGATGCCGGGGGCAGGGGGATGTCGGCGTTTTTCTCAAACAGCACGGTATCTGTGGTCACATCGTACAGATAGGCCGACGTGGCGCGGGTTTCGAATGCGGCTTCGGCCGGTTTGGGGATCGCACTGGCGCAAGCGGTGGTTACGATCAGGGCGAGAGTTGCAATGCGGCGGAGCATGGCGGGCCTCCGGTGGGGGTTTGGGTCAGTTGGACACAAGGAAAGCGTCGGCATAGCCGAGCGATTTCACTTGTCCGAGGATTTCGGATTGGTCGTCGGGGCTTGTCATTGGGCCGACGAGGACGCGCCAGAACGTGCCAGTGGCGTTTGTTCCTGGCACAATTGTAGGCACGATACCGCCTTGGCGAAGGCCGGTTGCGGCGGCACTTGCGTTGGCTTCGACGGTGAAGAGGCCAACCTGGACATAGGGGCTATTGAGAGCTGGAGCGGCAGGTGTTGGAACAGCCGCCACAACAGGTTCAGGTTCAGGTGCAGGCGCCGGGGCAGCGACTGGTGCGGGGGTCGGCTCGGGTGTCGTGGCGGCCGCGACGGCGCGACGCTGGGGGCGCACTACGGCTGTGCTCGTGGTGGCCGAAGCTTCGGCGGCGCTTATTGCGGCGGCGGCTCCAGTGGTGATTGGATCGAGCGTTTCAGTTTCCACTGATGGGGCTATCGCACCGTCAGCCGTGGCAGGCGTGGTGTCGTCTTGTGTTGCGGACGCCGCGGTGCCTCCACCAAAGAGCCGCGCAAAAAAACCTTGCCTTTGAGGCGGTTGTTCGGGCTCGGCGTCGGCGGGAACGGCGACAATCGCTGTCTCATCGGAGGGCGCGTCCGGCGTGGCGTCAAGCGGTAGCGCTTCGGGCTCGATCGTCACTTCTTGTTGACGAACGACAACGATGGAAAGCTCTGTCGGCCGGCCTGCAAGGATGCCGAGTTCGGTTGCGGCCTCCGACGACAGTTGAATACGGGGGCCGGGGTTGTTGCGTTCGCGGCGGAACAGAGCACCGTATATCGACTGGCCATTTGTCGCGTTGCGGATCAGGACGCGTTCGGGGTCGCCGACGTCTGGATGCGCAACCCAAAGGCCGCCAAGCGACGGTCTTCCGTCCCATAACGCCAGTTCTGAGGCCGAAAATATATCGGCGCGTTCGACTTCTTGAATTTCTATCCGGGCCTCGGCAGGCGCGCGGACTGTCGTTTGTCCATCAGTTGGGGCAGTCAGGAATTGACCTTCTTCACAGGCGGCCAGCCCGATCGCCATCACCACCAAAAGGGGGATCGCTGCTTTGAACTTCATGGTCATACCGCCTGCTCCTGTCACCTTCGCCAAACCGGCGCGGATCGCTTTGTTTTGATACCTCGGTTCAGCCGCTTTTGGGCCGATTGTGTTAAACACTACAGCCAACAAGCGCTGGAGAAAAGCGCTGAGACGTGACAATCGGCGTTGGCTTGCCGCAATGGTGTTAAATTCCCTCAAATCCGGGGCTTTCAGAATCGCTCGTAGCGCCATATGACGGTCGGCGTCGGAGGAGTGGCAGAGTGGTCGAATGCACCGGTCTTGAAAACCGACGTAGGTGAAAGTCTACCGTGGGTTCGAATCCCACCTCCTCCGCCACCAAGACTTGTTAAATCACTGTAATTAAATGTTGTTTGAGAAGATCGACCGATCTGGGTCCACATTTGGCTCCACATAACAAAGCGGCCTAGAGCTGTCCCGAAGCAGTTTCTCGTAATCGGCCCGCAGCTGCCAGACCCCCTCAAGATGACCGTACGGTCCTTGGCACCCTTGCCGTGGCGGATCTGGAGCACCATGCGGTCACTGTCGATATCCGTGACCTTCAGGCTGACCGCTTCCGAGGCGCACAACCCTGCGGCGTAGGCCGTCGTCAGTGCCGCGCGCGCCTTCAGGGACGCCAC
>NZ_CALJXO010000134.1:0-7373 GCF_937988555.1 uncultured Boseongicola sp.
TTTGGCGGAGACGAAGGGATTCGAACCCTCGAGACCCTTCCGGGCCTACTCCCTTAGCAGGGGAGCGCCTTCGACCACTCGGCCACATCTCCGCTGACGGCTCTAGCAGGTTCGCCCCCGCAGAAACAAGTAGGAATTGAACGGATTTCACTATTTCCTCAGGTCATGACGCAATCGCGCGCGACCCCGACGCTTGATCACGCCATTTGCGCATAAAGCCAGTGCGCTACACGCAACAACCCAGCGTCATCGCCAAAGCGCCCGACGACCTGCACCCCAAGCGGTAGCCCTGCTTTCGATGTCAAAAGAGGCAGCGTGATCGCGGGCGTGCCAGCCATGGTCCAAAGCCCGTTCATCACGGAATCCCCGGTAGACGAAAGCCCGTCCGGTGCAACGCCCAAAGCAGCCGGACACAAAATGGCATCCGCCGCCGCAAAGACCTCGTCCAACGCCACGTTAAGCGCACCGCGACAATCCACAGCCGCCAGATACTCACACGCCGATACGCTCTTGCCGTCCTCAATCGCCTTTTGCGTCGCCACCCCAAGCGCAGTCACATCCCGGTCAACGTAGCCCCGAAAATTATGCGCCATTTCGGCAAAGTTGACGACACGGCGTTGTAGTTCAGCTGTCTCAAAGACCGCAGGCAAACCAACATCAACACCCACCGCACCCAAACGCGCATAAAACGCCGCTAGAGCCTCACGATACTCCGGCTCTACCCGATCCCATGCCGGTGGGCGCAGAATGGCAAACCGCGGGGCGTGGTTTAAACCCGCCTGCGCGCCGTTCAGCAAGACCGGCGCCCCAGCATCACTTGAAGCGGAATCCGCAGGATCATGACCAAACAGCACCTCGGCAGCCATTGCTGCACTCAACGGATCAGCTGCAAAAACGCCCAACGTGTCCAGCGTCTGCGATTGGTTCAACACCCCGCGCCGGGGGATCGCCCCGAACGTCGGCTTATACCCTGTCACACCGCAAAAAGACGCGGGCCGAACCACAGACCCGCCCGTCTGCGTGCCCACAGCCAAAGGCACCATACCATCTGCAACCGCTGCGGCAGACCCAGACGACGAGCCGCCCGGCGTATGCCCCAAATCATGCGGGTTGCGGGTCTTGCCGGGGACAAAATAGGCAAGCTCGGTCGTCACGGTCTTTCCCATAATGATCGCGCCCGCCGCGCGAAGCCGCTCAACAAGAAACGCATCCCGCTCTGGCACGCGACCTTTATCAAGTGGGCAGCCATTTTGTGTAGGAATTCCCGCGGTATCGATCACATCTTTCAAACCAACCGGAAGACCATGCAAAGGCCCCAAATGTCCGCCAGACGCGCGATGCGCATCAAGTCGGCGCGCCTGAGATCGTGCCGCCTCTGCATCAAACCAAACCCAGGCCCTCACATCGTCCTCGCGCAATGCAATCCGCGCGATGCACTTCTCAACCAACGCTTCCGCCGATAATTCCCCCGACGCAAGCTGATCGCGCAGCAAAAACGCGCTTTCTAACGGTGCACCGGTTGCCCCAATCGTCTGCGACCTCGCCGTCATCCCCGACCCTATTTGCTGAACAGGAAGTGCAAGACATCCCCGTCTTTCACGAGGTAGGTCTTGCCTTCAGCCCGCATCTTGCCGGCGTCCTTAGACGGCTGCTCGCCTCCCAAAGCAACAAAATCGTCGAAGCTAATCGTCTCGGACCGGATAAATCCCTTCTCGAAATCACCATGGATCACACCCGCCGCCTGAGGCGCCTTCGTGCCCTCCGGGATCGTCCATGCGCGCGCCTCTTTCGGACCCACTGTGAAGTACGTCTGCAATTTCAATAGCTCGTAACCCGCTCGAATAAGCCGGTCCAAGCCCGCCTCAGACAAACCAAGCTCGTCCAAAAACATCTCGGCCTCGTCTGGCTCCAGCTGGCTGATCTCTTCCTCAATCTTCGCCGATATTACCACCGATGCCGCACCCTGCTCTGCCGCCATCGCCGCGACCCGCGCGGACAAAGCGTTGCCCTCGGATGCCTCATCCTCCGCCACGTTGCAGACGAACAAAACCGGCTTGGACGTCAAAAGCTGCAGCATGCCCCAGGCTTTGGCATCGTCATCAGACACCTCAACCGTCCGTGCGGGCTGACCGTTCTCAAGCACAATGCGCGCTTCGTTCAAAAGCCGCTCCTGCTGGACCGCTTCCTTATCGCCGCCACGCACTTTGCGCACGATATTCTGTAAACGCCGCTCGATCGATTCAAGATCGGACAGCATCAACTCGGTTTCAATCGTCTCGGCATCGGCCACCGGATCAACACGGCCCTCAACATGTGTCACATCACCGTCTTCGAAGCACCGAAGCACATGCGCAATCGCATCGACCTCGCGAATGTTCGCCAGAAACTGGTTGCCAAGCCCCTCGCCCTTGGACGCGCCCTTCACCAAACCGGCAATATCGACAAACGTCATGCGCGTCGGAATAATCGTCTTCGATTTCGCAATCTCGGCAAGCGTATCAAGCCGCGTGTCCGGCACCGCAACCTCGCCGACGTTCGGCTCGATCGTACAGAACGGAAAGTTCGCCGCCTGCGCCGCCGCGGTCCGTGTCAACGCATTGAATAATGTCGACTTGCCAACGTTTGGCAGCCCCACAATTCCCATCTTAAAGCCCATCTGGCGCTCTCCCTGCCCGTGTTGGGAGAAGGCTCTACCGTCCGCCCCCCAAAGGTGCAAGCGCCGCCACCGTAATCGCGCTCTGCGCGCCCGGTCGCGGCCTGAGAAATGATGAACCACGCCAGCAGAATAAACATCGGATGCGTCAACCCGCCAGAAAAAATCAACGCCGGAATCCAAAGCAAAAACACCAGAACTCCAAGGAACGGACGGCCCGCAAAGGCAATCGACAACGGCGGGAGAAGGATCGCAAAGATATAATTTATGGGCTTCGAGCAAGGAAGTCCGCCTCACGATGTCCATGGCGGTCTGAAAGTTTCCCCTCCCACTTGCAAACATCGCCGCATTGCGCGACACGAAAGTCGAGATAAAGAAAGAGCGCTGCAATGACCCGGATCGACGCAAAATTCGCTGAATTGAAGGCCCAGGGCCGTAAGGCCTTCGTCACATACGTGATGGCAGGCGACCCCGACTTCGACACATCACTTGAAATCGTGCGCGGCCTGCCCGCCGCGGGCGTCGATGTCATCGAACTTGGCCTGCCCTTCACCGATCCAATGGCCGACGGCGCGACCATCCAGCTTGCAGGGCAACGCGCGCTTGCCGGCGGCATGACGCTGCAAAAGACACTCGATCTGGCGCGCTCTTTCCGCCAGGAAGACGCCACCACACCGATCGTTCTGATGGGCTACTACAACCCGATCTATTCGCGCGGCGCGGATACTTTTCTAGAAGACGCCAAAGCCGCCGGCATCGACGGCCTTATTGTGGTAGATCTGCCACCCGAGGAAGACGCCGAACTTTGCATTCCGGCGCAACAGGCGGGCCTGAACTTCATCCGGCTTGCCACACCCACCACGGACGACAAACGCCTGCCGACCGTGCTGCAAAACACCTCCGGCTTCGTCTACTACGTCTCGATTACCGGGATCACTGGCGCCGCAAGCGCTGTCGCAACAGACGTCGGTCCCGAAGTCGCACGCATCAAATCCGCGACCGATCTGCCGATCATTGTCGGATTTGGGATCAAGACGCCCGAAGATGCCGCTGATATCGCCCGCGTCGCGGACGGTGTTGTTGTTGGCTCGGCCATTGTCGAGAAGATCGCAAACGGCCTAAGCCCGGCCGACGTGCTCGCTTTCGTCAAATCACTTGCGGATGGCGCTCACACCGCCTGATCTGCGCCCGGCGTCTCGTATTCCGACCCAAGCCGCGAGTAGCGCCGCTCAGTCAGATTATCGAGAGGCGCCTCTGTGACCTCTTTTGGTCTCCGACGCCCAAAGACCACTCCAAAAAGCGACTCAAGTATTGAAGCCGTAAGTATAATTCCGGCGATTGTTAGCAATTCCATGACGTCATCCCTCTGATCAGCCCCCGCTGAAAAATTGAGGGCCCGCGTCCGCACGGAACAATACTCCGACGGCTGTCAGGACAGCACGGCGCAAAAGCGCGGGCTGACCGTCAGCGGGCCCTGCTTTTTAAGTGCTGTAAGAAACGTATCTACGCTGAATAGGACGCTCGTCCGCTTCAGGCTCTTCCGGCTGTTCGGGCCAGATAAAACGCTCGTAGTCAGCGGTGTGCTCTGCACGCCGTGCATCCAAACGAGCTTTGATCAATACGATCGCAGCCACGATGAACGGCGCAGAAAAAAGGACGTACGGAAGGTATATAGAAATCTCACTCATAACCAAACACTCACTAACACAAAGATTTACAAAGCCTTTTTTAGATTATCTCTATGGCCATTTTAGGGCGCAATCTGGGCGTTTACGCCATATTTCAGCCGCACGTCCGCCACATTCATATGGGTTACAAACGAAAAAGCCCGGGCGCAAACGCCCGGGCAAGTCACTCTTTAGCTGAAAAGAAGGGAGGATCAGCCTTTCGAGAAGTCTGGGTAGGCTTCCATACCAAGCTCGGATGTATCGAGGCCCTGGATTTCCGCTTCTTCGCTCACCCGGATGCCCATCACGCCCTTCAGCACCATCCAAAGGATGTAGCTGACCACGAAGGTGAACACGCCGTAAGCAATGATACCGGTGATCTGTGTCACAAGGCTCGCATCGCCATTGTAAAAGACAACCGCGATGGTGCCCCAGATACCTGCAAACAGGTGAACCGGGATAGCACCGACCACATCGTCGATCTTCAGCTTGTCAAGGAACGGAACCGCAAAGACCACGATCACACCGCCGACAGCACCGATCCAAAGCGCACCAAACAAAGTCGGGGCTAGCGGCTCAGCCGTGATGGACACCAGACCGGCAAGCGCTCCGTTCAGAACCATCGTAAGATCAACCTTCTTGTACATGATCTGCGTCAGGACCAGCGCGGCGATCGCACCGGCAGCAGCAGCCATGTTGGTGTTGGCAAAGATCCGCGAGATGTCTGTGATGTCGCCAACTGTACCGGCCGCAAGCTGCGAACCACCGTTAAAGCCGAACCAACCAAGCCACAGGATGAACGTACCCAAAGTCGCCAGCGCCAGGTTCGAACCAGGCATCGGAATGACCTTACCGTCCTTGTATTTGCCAAGTCGCGCACCAAGCACCAGCGCACCAGCCAAAGCAGCCCAACCACCGACCGAGTGAACAATCGTCGAACCAGCGAAGTCCGAGAAACCCATCTCAGAAAGCCAGCCGCCGCCCCACTGCCAGGAACCCGAGATCGGATACATGACACCGGTCAGGACCGTGACGAAGATCAGGAATGGCCACAGCTTGATACGCTCCGCCAAAACACCCGAAACGATCGACGCAGTCGCTGCCACAAACATCAGCTGGAAGAAGAAGTCGGATCCAACGGACGCATAATCAAGCGACGCATCCGCAGCCGCCAGACCAACTGGCTCAAGCGCGGTGATCGAGAACCACGGACCCATCCAGCCCGATACCCACCAGCCATCGCCAGGGTACATCAGGTTAAAGCCGATCAACCAGTACATAATCGACGCGATCGAAAAGAGCGCTATATTCTTAGTCAGCTGCATTGTGACGTTCTTCGAACGCACAAGCCCTGCCTCAAGCATCGCAAAACCAGCGGCCATCCAGAAAACAAGGAAACCACCAACAAGAAACAAAAGTGTCGTGAGAATATACGGTTGAATGTCTGGCGCAGCATCCTGTGCCAGTGCGAACGTTGGCAGCAAAGCAGCTCCAGCCGACGCAGATATGAGTGTCTTATAGTTCATCTGAGTAAATCCCTTTCTGCGTGGATTAGATTGCGTCATCATTCGTCTCGCCGGTGCGAACGCGCACAGCGCTTTGCACATCGAGAACGAAGATCTTGCCGTCACCGATTTTGTCGGTCTTGGCCGTGGTTGCGATTGTCTCGACGACTTGGTCAGCCATACTGGTAGCGACCACAATTTCAATTTTGACCTTCGGCACAAAATTCACGGCGTATTCTGCGCCGCGATAGATCTCCGTATGACCCGACTGCGAGCCGAAGCCCTTAATCTCAGTCACCATCATACCGCGCACCCCGATGGACGTGAGCGCCTCGCGCACCTCCTCAAGCTTGAACGGCTTAATTGCTGCAATGATAAGTTTCATCGTTCCCCTTCCGACTAAGCGGACCCCTTCGCCCGCATTACGGGACGTCAAAGAACCTTGCTGCGGCGCGGCGGCAAGGAAGCAGGGGGCTGATGGCAGGGCAAAAGGGACATAGTTGCACAATTTTTGCGCAAATTAGTACTTTAGATTAATTTTTAGGCGGATGGCAAAGTCATGTCATCGCGATCTGCACAGAAATCCCACTCCACATTCACTAAAGCAGTCCCTATGTTAGAAGCAGAGCAGCATTGGACCCAAAGAGTATGAGTGGCACGGGCAGAGGGCGTCCGCCGTTGATTGCAGATAAACGAAGCGCAAAAAAAGCAACCGCAGCAAAGCCCCGTAAAACAAAGGCAACACGCAAGAAACCGGCGCAACGCGTCCGGTCCCGAAACCCGTTCGTCTGGCTGTTTCGCGCGCTTGTGCGCCTTGTCTGGGGCATCGGGTGGCGCGTCACTGCAATAGCCACCATGCTTATCGGTGGCGCGGTTATCTTCTATGCCGCAACGCTGCCGCCCATCACAAACCTCCTCGATGGTCGCGCCCGAGGCTCGGTCACGATGCTTGATCGCACCGGACAGGTCTTTGCATGGCGCGGCGAACAATTCGGCGGCCAGATCACGGCGCAAACCGTGTCGCCTTTTCTGAAGAACGCAATCATTGCGACCGAAGACCGCCGCTTTTACGACCACTTCGGCCTCTCTCCGCGCGGCATCGCAAGCGCTGTCCGCATCAACCTGTCCGAAGGACGCGGCCCACTGTCGGGCCACGGCGGCTCTACCATTACCCAACAAACCGCAAAGCTACTTTGCCTCGGCAGCCCTTTCGATCCAGCAGAAGGCTTGACCGAAGCTGAATACGAAACCGACTGCCGCCGCGGCACGCTTACACGCAAGCTGAAAGAAGCCGTCTATTCCATGGCGATGGAACTCCGCTATTCCAAAGACGACATCCTCACGATCTACCTGAACCGCGCCTACCTCGGAGCAGGCTCACGCGGGTTCGAGGCCGCCGCGCAACGTTACTTCGGCCGCTCTGCCAACGAACTTCTGCCCTCCGAAGCCGCCATGCTCGCAGGCCTCCTTGTAGCGCCAACACGCTACGCGCCCACCGCAAACCTCCAACGATCCCGCGATCGCGCGAACCTGATCATCGGGTTGATG
>NZ_CALJXO010000135.1:0-4610 GCF_937988555.1 uncultured Boseongicola sp.
CAATGGAAATTTGATCGGGTGAGGTTTTTCCCGCACTGAAATGATCATCAATCAACGCCAGGATACGCTGTCCCGCATTTTGAATGGCTTGAAGATCATGTGCGTTGTCCTGCTTACCCACGTCCTCCAGCTCTTCCTCGATCATTTCGGAATAGCCGATCACGTGCCCAACAGGTGTTCGCAGATCATGCCGGATTTTTGACAATAGTGTCGCAAACGAGTTTTCAGGCGCTTCTGTCATGACTACCCTGCCGTCGGAGGTTCATGGTCTCGATGAAAACGATGCACCGTCCATTGAAGCGCCTCTATCAGTGAGGTGTCTGCGAGTTCTTCAATGATGGTCAGCTTCGCGTCTTCATTCTCCAATGTTTCAAGTCGCCGACTTGCTTCCGAAAACAACAATGCTTGATTTGAATATTGCCAGGCAAGTTCACGCACCGCCATTTTGCCTTGATAAAGCTCCCAAAGGGCTAGCCAAAGCGGCAAGAGTCCCATCAGAAAGACCAGAAACGTTTTACCATCGGTCGCCATGACATTCAGGTGATATAGATCTTTCTTGAAAAACACGAGCGCAAGAGTTCCGAGAAAAGACCCAATAAACAGCAGGCGCTTGATCATCTCAAGTCGTTCATGTTCATGATGCAGTTGGTGGACTTTCTTTTTGAAATAACCCGATTGGTCCTCTACCCAACGCTTCCTGACAGCGGCAATATCCCGGCCAAACGTATGAGCTGAGGGTAAGGGTTCAACACTCTTTGCGGCGTCATACAGCCACTCCAAACCATTGAAACGGTTGACCTTCATCAGTTTAAGGTGATCCTCGATAGAGGTCGAGTGCCCACACCCTGCAAGTTCCAGAAAATATCGAATCCGGATCGTCTCAGCAAAGGCCCGATAGGCCAGATGTTTCGAAAACCATGCCCTATCGCGACTGACTCTGAACAGGACATAGCCAACGGCAAACAACACTAAATATGCAACGAGATACACATTTGACGAACTTAGTTTGGCATAAATCAGGAAAAACAAGCCCATTGAGCCAGCCATCAGACCAAAGCTCTTGAACAGGAAATCAGATCTCGTCTGATTTGCTATAGCAAGTTGGTCAGCACGAACAAATTCTCCATTCAGCCGCTCGAAGTTTGGAGAATGCTCAGCGTCTTCGGGAACGAAAAAATCATACGAAACGATGTCTTTCGCATTGTCAGAAAATCGCTCAGAAGCATATCTTTCAAAACCCACCCATCGGTCGGATACTTTTTTCGGAAAATCTAACAGGCTGGCGATACACCCCGGTGACCCTTCAGACATCAGGTATTCAAAACCCACCTGCCCATCAGCATCGTCACTCCATTCTCTGGGAGAGAAGATGGAAATTACCAGATTTTCATCATCCCCAAGTGTCGATTCCCGCGTAACCTTTTGAACACCTGAACCCGATGATCCAGTCAGGTAAGACAGGGCGACATCCGAGGTCCCGCCAGGAAGTTGGTTCGCCACGCCGTCCCACAAAGCCATCAGAACATTTGATCGTCGGACAAGGTAATCTTTCAACATCAGATACTGGCTGTCCCGGTGCAGTTTTGATGAATTAGACAGCGGCAACTCCTCGACCACGACCTCGTCGGTGTTGATAAGCCGTCTGAATGTTGCCAATCCATCTTCCGAGAAATCTTCCTCATAATCACTGATTGGCATAGGCAAGACGGCACGCACTGCCATCCCCAACTCAAGCGCAACTTCAGCAACCAACGTGTCAGCCCCCTCAGCAAGACCACATACGACCTCGACCGGCAGGGATGAGAAGTTTGCCTTGATCTGTTGCAGTTGGGCTGAAACGTGTTCCTTGATCAGAGGCCATAGGGGTTTTGGTATGTCCCTGTGGCCAGTGATACCAACGACAAAAGTCAGTGCTCCAGGACCGGTCATGAACGTTCCTCGCTATTGCAAATTTTTTTACACAGGCAGTAGTTCATTGGCTTTGTTTCCGCTTCGTAATGACGGCTGAAAGGCTTTCGTCAATCAGTTTCAGCGTTGCCAGTTCCTCTTGGGTTGGCAGCTCGCTAAGACCGCACAAGCCTTTGGCAACGTTATGAACAATATCTGCTCCATTGCGAACCCGAGCCGCTTCGGAGAGATTCCTCAGAACACGTTTTTCACCGGCCTCGCCATCTTCCAGCAAGATACTGATGTATTCATCATATCGGTAAAGACAGGTATCCTGATTCAGATGGCGTAACAGGTCTGAGTGGCGAAGGGCCTCTTCGAAATGTTCTTTGTCTTCCTGGGTGGGTACGCCACGGGCAACGGATAGCAACGCCGCCACAGCAGCAAGGCCCTCAGCCAGTTCTTCATTTTGAACTTTCGTGGAGAACCGATCGAGAATGTGGTGAAGAACCGGCTTGTTCATCATATCATCGACACCGCGTCGGACACCTTCCAACGAGGTTCTCTTGGCTTTATGGTGCTCTTTGATCAGAACGCGCCGGGTCTCTTCGTCCCGCCTTTTGTTCCGACGAGCATTGTTCTGCTCGACCAGATTCGCAAGGTTTTCCCGTAGGTCCAGTCTCTGTTCAACGACCTCGACCACCGCTGCGGCATCGAAGCAGACTGCAATACTATACTGCTCTGCCCGGGTTGAATTGGAACTGACCCCGCCAGAGAGAATGGCTTCGGTTGCAAACAATTGTCCCGGACCGATAGTATCTACTTCGAGGTCATGTGAATCTCTGAAATCCTCCAGAATACTGACTTCCCCTTCGACAAGCACGTAAAGCCCTTCGGGAACTGTCCCTGACAGGAAAAAACATGAAGGCGGACTCAAATCAAAGGTCCTGTATGATTTACAAAATATATCGACTTCTTCGTCACCCAGTATTCCCAGAACGGGATTAGCCTTAACCAGCGCAACGACCGCTTCAGCCGAAGTCACTGCTGTTACTTTTTCGTCCAGGTAAGGCCATTCTTCCGGGGAGCTTTGCAACATTCTGTTCATCGAAATCCGGAAGTCGGTCCGCCGCGCGGCCGACCAGATGGCCATGACCATTTCGTTTTGAGCATCCCACCACGGGTCGTCACCTTCGAAATGGTATCTGACACGGTAATCTATGCCACGTTCACTGTATCCAAGGATGTTGAAATCCGGTTTGGGGTCCCTGAACACATATTTGGAATGCTTCAACTCATCTGCAATTGTTCGAATGACTTTCTCAGGAGGAGCAGAAAGTTCGACCGTAAACGTAACATAGTACCTGAAGACATCTTTTGGCTCACTGAAGTTCAGGATTTTTGTATCCGCGACCGCACTATTGGGAAAAATGTAGAGTGAGTCTGTATGCGGGTTGTGCAACGACACGCTGCGCCAGTTAATGTCGTACACTTGCCCATACACATCATCGATCTCGACATAGTCACCGATGCGAAGCGCTTTGGTTGCATTGAGCGAAAAGCCTGAGAAAATCTCACGAATGGTCGATTGTGCTCCAAAACCGATGACAACAGCGGCGGCCCCGGATGTGGCCAAAATTGGGCCTATCGGCTGTCCATACACGTAATGTAATACGAACATCACGGCGACAGAATAGATCGCCAGACCGACTACGTCCGTGATCAGTTTTGGAACCCGGCGTTCGCCGTGGAAGGACAAAAGTCCGTCCCAAAAGAACCTGATCAGAACCGAGTTCACCAGGAAAGCGACTGAGATCCCCCACAGGAAAACAACCGCCCGCTGGACTTCCGGAACTATGTCACCCCACTCAAGAAAATCGAACGCTGGGCGAACCAAAAAATACAAGATGGACCAAATAGCGACCAACTCGACCGAAAACTTTAAACGGTATTTTTTCCAGCGTGAAACGGCAATGGCGGTTCTAATTAAAACCGAAGTGACACATATCAGAAACAGGAAGAAAACCACTGCTTCGATCATGCTGCTTGCTTCTTCCACAGTATTCTGCCTGTCTTTTAATAGCCGTTATCAGCTGCGTCGGGCGATGGTGTTTGCTAGGATCGACAACAAGAGGCCAAGCGTAAAATAGCCTACAACGACTTCGCTAATAACAAGCATTTCGCCAATGAGAGAGTTTGCCGTCACATCGCCATACCCAAGCGTCGTATAGGTGACCAGGGAGTAGTAGAACGGGGTGAACCAAGTATTTGCCGAGTTGGAATAGTCCATCATTCCCCAGGCCAGATTCATGTCGGCGGTGTAAATCAGCCCGTAAAGAGTCGAGATGATCACAGCGTAAAACCCTACCTTCAGAAGGCTCCGACCATGGTCAATCATGCCCCATGCACGAAACAACACCAGTTCCAAAAATCTTACAAACCCGTCAGGTTTTGCCTCAATCGATATTCGCAGCGTATCTATGTAGTCCTGATCCCTTACATCCCGAATGAAGACCGCGTTGCCAAAACAGCTGTCGATGCCGCGGATACCGTAAAAGCGATCCTGCATCGTTCGGTAACCGCCAAATTTTGACAAGGTGAGATCCACGCCAGTAATATTACAGTAACGGCAGTCGATTGAGGTAAGGTCAGATCCACGCATTACGGCGTTTTTTAGGTTGGCTGACATGAAGTTAGCACCTGTGAGGTTTGCTCCACTAAAA
>NZ_CALJXO010000136.1:0-12307 GCF_937988555.1 uncultured Boseongicola sp.
GGCAAAGTGGGACAGACGATGCAGACGATCAGTGCGGATATCGTGATCATCGGCTCGGGCGTGGGCGGGTCTGCCGTGGCGCATCAACTGGCAGGCAGTGGTGCGAAGATCCTTATCCTCGAACGTGGTGATTTCCTGCCCAATGAGCCGCAGAATAGTGATGCAGAGGCGGTGTTCGTCCAATCCCGCTATAAGACACGCGATGAATGGGTCGATGCCAGGGGTGCGCGCTACAGGCCCGGTCAGTATTACTATGTTGGCGGGCATACAAAATTCTACGGCACCGCGATGTTCCGCTTTCGCGCAAGCGACTTCGAGGCCACGGAGATGGGCGGTGTGCCGTCGCCGGCTTGGCCGGTGCGTTACGACGAACTTGCATCGCACTACACGGCCGCCGAACGCCTTTACGGTGTGCGCGGCAAGGCGGGCAGCGACCCAACAGAGCCGCCCCGTGCAGCCTTTCCCCATGCCGCGATCCCGCATGAGCCCACAATCGCCGCCCTATCGGACCGACTGAGCGCGCAGGGCTTGCGTCCGTTTCATATGCCGTCTGCGGTGGATTATGGCCCCGGCGGCACCTGCCAACGTTGCGGCACCTGCGATGCCTTCGCCTGCCAGTTCGATGCCAAGGGCGACGCTGAAACCCGCGTGCTGCGTCCGCTGCTGGCGCATCCAGACGTGCGGCTGGAACGTGGTGCGGAGGTCACCCGCCTGATCGCCGACGATCGGGGTCATGATATCGTCGCAGCAGAGGTACGCCGGGACGGCGAGATGCAGCGTGTCGAAGCGCCGGTGTTCGTTCTGAGCGCGGGGGCGATCAATTCGGCGCTGATCTTGCTGCGATCTGCCAGTCAGGTCATGCCGGATGGCCTTGCCAACCGATCCGGAGTCGTGGGGCGTAATCTGATGAACCATCATTTGACGGGTTTGATGGGAGTGAAACCATTTGCGTTGAATGACACGAAGTTCCCCAAGACCCTGTCCGTCAATGATTTTTACTACGGCTTGCCGGATGACAGTGAAGCGCGCGGCAACATCCAGATGCTCGGCAACATTCAAGGTGCGATGATCCGCGCAACCTATCCCGCCACGCCGAAGGCACTGGCCAACTGGCTGGGCCGCCATTCCGTCGACGTGCTGGCCATGTCAGAGGATTTGCCGAACCCCGACAGCCGCGTGCGGTTGCTGGACGGTGACAAGGTGGAGGTGGATTACCGCCCCGGCGGAACGCTTGCGCACGATCGCTTCGTGCGACATGTTAAGCGCGTTCTGCGGCGAGCCGGGTTTCCGGTCGTACTGCGGCACGGCTTTGGCATTCAAGCCCCATCGCACCAATGTGGCACCGTGCGCATGGGGCACGATCCGGCGAGCTCTGCACTGGATGCCCTGTGCCGCGCCCACGACCATCCCAATCTGTATGTGGTGGATGCGGGCTTCTTTCCGTCCTCTGCCGCGCTGAACCCTGCCCTTACCATCGCAGCACAGGCGCTGCGAGTTGGGGCGCACTTGCGCGCCACGCGCGTCACCTGACCAAAAAAGGACCAGACCAATGAATTTCCTGCTGCCGCTCACAGGGTCCTTCGCGCAACCCGCCGCCGAAAATCCGACCGTCGCCATGATCGAGGCCGCCTACCAGCATCACGGCCTCGACTGGCGCTATATAAACGTCGAGGTCGCCCCGGATGATCTCGGTGATGCCGTGCGGGGCGCGCGGGCGATGGGTTGGCGCGGGTTCAACTGTTCGATTCCGCATAAGGTCGCGGTGATCGAGTATCTGGACGGGCTTGGCGCATCGGCGGAGATCATCGGTGCCGTCAACACTATCGTACGCGACGGCGACCGGCTGATCGGGGAAAACACCGACGGGCGCGGCTTCGTCGCTGCCCTGCGCGAGGTGGTGGACCCCAAGGACAAGTCCATTGTCCTATTCGGCGCAGGTGGTGCCGCGCGGGCCGTAGCGGTCGAAATGGCCTTGGCCGGGGCCGCGCGGATCACAGTCGTCAACCGAAGTGCCGACCGAGGCAAGGCCGTTGTCGATGTGCTAAAAAATCGCACCGCGACGCAGGCAGTGTATGCGCCATGGCAGGGCACCTTCACCGTGCCAAAAGACACCGATATCGTGATCCATGCAACCTCGGTCGGGTTGTATCCCGACGTCAATGCGATACCCGACATCGATACCGACAGCCTGACGCCGGACATGGTTGTTGCCGACGGCATCCACAACCCACCACTGACCCGCCTGCTGAAGGCAGCGCAGGAACGCGGGTGTAAGACGGTCGACGGGTTGGGGATGCTGGTGCAGCAGGGCGTCATCGGCGTCAAATACTGGACCGGCGTGGACGTCGACCCGCAGGTCATGCGAGAGGCGCTCCTCATTCTTAGACTCTAGATGGCATTTTCTAAATGCCATCGCCGTATGCCAGGGTTCCGATCTGGCCAGCCTTCTCGTGGAGTTACTATTGGGCATCATTAACCGACCTGCCGAAAACACTTCGCATCCGACGCTAAGCTACTACATCGTTGAGGTGCAGCAATCGATACCAAGGACTCCTTGCTGCCGTTAGCCGCATCGCAGCTATCCTGCCAAGCGATCTCGCCCCGACCAACATGAACGGCCCTTAGCGGACATTGTGAACTGCCTTCCGTCATGCTGCGGTGCGGCCCGTCGAACCGGATTTTCGTGCATTATGCAGCATTTTTGCTGGTTGAAACGTCGGTGTGCGGGACAAAGCCACCATCCTTCGCCGATCTTTCCAAGTCTGCTTTCAGGCGGGGTGGCTTCACTCTGCTGGCTGCATATCCCCCGCCCCTTCATGCCTCTTTCGCTCGCCCAACATCAGCATCGCGGGTGTGACCACCAATGTCAGGACAGTCGCAATTACCAAACCTCCTGCAATGGCGGACGACAATTCGGTCCACCACTGCGTTGAAGGTGCTCCGTAGACGATTTCGCGGGTGAAAAAGTTCAGGTTGACGCCAATCACCATGGGCATGAGCCCCAGTGCGGTCGTGACCGACGTCAGGATAACCGGACGTAAACGCTGTGCCCCTGTTCGTAGAGCGGCTTCCAGTGGAGACTGACCGGATCGCTTCAGATCGTTGTAGGTGTCGATCAGAACGATGTTGTTGTTCACCACGATACCCGCAAGGGCGATCACTCCGATCCCACCCATCACGATACCGAACGGCCGACCCGTGACGAGCAACCCGAGCAAAACGCCCGCAATCGAGAAGACGATGGCACTCATCACAACGAAGGCTTGGAAGAAGCTGTTGAACTGCAAAACCAGAATGACAAACATCAGAAAAATGGCGGTGATGAACGCCCCGACAAGAAAGACCATGCTCTCTTGCTGGTCTTCTGCCTCTCCGGCAAAGCTGAACTCAACGCCGTCCGGCAATTCAGCGTCATTCAGTGCGGCCGTGAGGGCGACGACCTGATCGTTTACCAACACACCCGGCGCCACATTTGCCTCGATTGTATTGACGCGTTTTTCGTCGATGCGGCGGATAACGCCCGTGCGTTCGGTGGGCGCGAAGGTCACGAAATTGGCGATGGGCACCAGACCTTCGGACGTCGGAACGCGCAGGCTACCAAGTTCGGCAAGCGACCGTTCCTCTCGCGGAAACCGCACGCGGATGTCTTGCGAGCCCTCGACGTCATCAGGCCGGTAGTCCGCCACCGTGATGCCTTGTGTCAAAAGCTGAACCGCTTGACCCAGTAGGCTGACATCTGCACCAAAGCGCGCGGCCTCGGCCCGGTCGACCAGGATCGAAACCTCTACACCCGGGACGGGTCGAGTATCGGTTACATCCGTAAAGCCCCCGATGCGGTCCATGATCTCGCGCACCATGAGAACGGCCTTTGTCTGAGCGTCCGAGTTGCGCGCGGTTATCTGCAGGTTCACTGGCTTTCCAGCAGAGGGTCCGCCGCTTTCCGTCTGCACCTGCACGTCGATCCCTGCGATGTCCGCGACGCTTTGGCGGATATCGACACCGATCTCGGCTGCGGTGCGACGCGTATCCCAAGCGGTCAACTCCAACTGCAGCGTCCCAATGGTTTCTTCGTCGCCCTGCCCGGCAGAAAGCATGGAGCGCGCATAGATGCTGGCGATTTCTTCGTATGGCAGCAGTCGGTCCTCGACCGCGCGCACCAAGGCGTCGCGCTCGAAAATCGAAAGGTTGTCGCGTGCGCGCACCTGAACTTGCATAAAATCCGGCTCGACCGAGGGGAAGAAGGCCACGCCCTTGCCGAACTGACCGTAAAGACCGAAGCCTCCCAAGAGCAAAGCAATCGCCAGCAAAAGAGTGGTGGCAGGCCGCAGGATCGCCCATTCCAGCACGCGCACATATGCGCCGGTAAAGCCTGTCATATCGCGTGGGTCGCCGACTTCAGCCGCATATAGCGCGGCCTTTGCCTTAGCGGACTGCGGTTGGCGCTTGCCGATCAGACCGCCTACGACAGGGATGAAAATCAATGCCATGAACAGGGATGCGAACAGCGTCAAGATCACGGTGATCGGCAGGAATTTCATGAACTCTCCGACCATGCCGGACCAGAACAGAAGTGGGAAAAACACGCTGAGCGTGGTCGCGGTAGAGGCAATGATGGGCCAGGACATACGCTTGGCGGCGAAGGCGTAAGCCTCGCGCGCGGGCGCACCTTCCTGCAACTTTCGATCTGCAAGCTCGGTCGTGACAATCGCACCATCCACGAGCATTCCGACGACCAGAATGAGCGAGAACAACACCACGATGTTCATCGTATATCCCATCGACCAAAGCGCGATGACGCCTGCCAGGAACGCGCCGGGGATAGCGAGACCGACCAGAATGGCGGACCGAAGACCGAGCGCCAAAACGATCACCACCATCACGAGGATCACAGCTGCGATGACGTTGGCCTCCAGATCGCTCAAGAGGTCTTTTACTTGCTTCGATTGGTCCTGAAGATAGGTGATTTCGATGGTGTTGGGCCAATCGGCCCTGATCTCTTCGACCAGTGCTTTCACTTCGGCCACGGTCTCGATGATGTTCGCCCCCGATCGCTTGGTCACCTCCAAAGCGAGCGCAGGCTGCCCGTTGATACGCGCGAATGAGTTGGGGTCCTCAAACGTGCGGCGCACTGTGGCAACGTCACCAAATGTCACTACTGCATTCCCGCGCACTTTGACCGGCATCGCCAGTACGTCTTCAAGGTCCTCAATCAGACCCGGCACTTTCAACACGATCCGCCCGGCCTCGGTCTCAATGGCACCTGCGGCGATCAGCCGGTTGTTGCGCTGTATCTGCCCGATCAGTTCATCAAACGACAGGTTGTAGGTCTGGAACACTGTCGGGTCGATCAGAACCTCAAGGAACTCGAAACGCTGCCCACCGATATCAACCTCAAGAACACCCGGCAGTCCCTCGACTTCTTCCTGAAGTCTGTCGGCCAAATTGTTCAATGTGCGTTCCGGCACGGGGCCGGACAGGATCGCGGTAATGATTGGAAATAACGCCGTGTTGATCTCGGTTATCGTGATGTCCCTTGCGTCGTCCGGCAGATCGCTTTGTGCGCGGTCAGCGGCTTCGCGGACTTTATCGAGGGCTTCATCGTTATCGCCGCCGGGTGCGAACTCAAGCTGGATACTTGCGAACCCTTCGGACGCATCGGATTTCATGCTGTCCAACCCAGCGATTGAGGCGAACTCGGCCTCCATTGGCTCAAGCAAGAGGCGCTCGGCGTCGGTGGGGCTTATGCCGTCAAGACCGGTTGAAACATAGAACAGCGGCAGAGGCACCTCGGGGTTGGCCTCCTTGGGGATTGAGACGTAGGCATAAGCCCCGACAGTCAGCACCATGACCAGCGCCATGACGACAACTCGCGACCGCGAAAATGCGGCGTCGATAATGCTGTTCATCAGTTCAGCTCCCCAGCACTGGGGGCGACGGTTTCGCCTTCGTTCACGAACCCCTGCCCAACGGTGATAATGTCAACCGCATCCGGCAAGCCCGTGACCCAGATCCCATCGATCTGCGCTTTGACGACCTCGATTGGAAAGAACACCACAACGTCGTCGCCATTCACAGTTTTGATGCCGAGAGTGCCTTCCGTGTTCAGCGAAACGATCGAGGGCGACAGAAAATGCGCCACCGCCTCGCCTGTTGGAATGATCACCTCCGCCGAGATACCCGCAGGGATTGCGCCATCGTCGTTCGCAACTTCGATTTCGGCCAGAAATGTGCGCGTTTCAGAGGCTGCTGAAGTGCCGACGAAGGTCACTGTCCCGGCGCGTTCTTCCCCGGTGATAAAGCGGACAGTGGCCGGTTGCCCGACAGCCAGCAGGGTGAGCGATTGCTGAGGCACCTGAATGGCGACCGTCAGCGGCGTGATATCGACCAGACGCCCAACGTCGGTGCCTGCGGACACGAACTCTCCTTCATCGAGGTCAAGCGCCTCGATGCGACCGGCAAAAGGCGCGGTAATGGTCAGAGCATTGGCATCTTGCTCAACCTCCGTCACCTGTGCCTGAGCCGCGGCAAGTGCTGCCCGCGCCTGAGACACGCGGTCTGCTGTTGCAACTCCGCGTTCCAGAAGTTGCTCGGCATTGTCGAACTCGCGTTGCGCGCGTGCCAGCTCTTGTGCGGCGCGGTTTGCGTCCGCGGCATTATTGGCGGGATCAAACCGGGCAATGACCTGCCCGGCATCAACGTCCTGGCCCTTTGAAACCATCACCTCGGCGATGTCCCCTGAAATCTCGGCGCGAAGGGCTGTGTCGCGGTCGGGAAGCGCCTGACCTTCGGCCTGATAGAACTGCGCTACGGTCTCGGCAGACGAGGTTTTGACAGCCACTGCAACAGGTTGTGGCTCTTGCCGCATGATTGTTTGAGGTTCCTCCGCAGACGGGATGACAAATCCGCTGCCCATCCATCCAACGATAAGAACAACAAGACTACCCGCGATCCATGTGGAACGCGACGCGCCTTTGTCGGACGCGAATGAAAGCGTCTGCGGCGTGTAAGGCGCTCCGGCCTGAGAATGTGCTTTGCTCGATGTATCTTCAGGTGTCATTTCTTGCGTCCTTTTGGGACCGACTGTGGCTTGCCCCGTTTTACATGTTTTGATTTTGCCAGTTCGTCCAAAGCCACGCCAATTGCGGCATCCGTAAGGGCATAAAAGTCGGCATATTCCTGCAATCTTTCGATTGCGCCTGCGCCTGATGGCAGTGCATCGATTGTTTGGGCAATCTCGTCACGCGTAGCACGCGTGCGTTTTTGAATGCCTTCCAGCATTGTCATGTAGGGGTTCGAAGCAAGCTGGAAGTAATCTTGGCGCTGACCTGGCTTGGTCATTCTTTTCACCAGTCCGCGTTCTTCCAGAATGCGAATGCTTGTGCTGATACTGGCGCGACTGACCTGCAATCGCTTTGCAAGATCACCAAAAGACACCATGTCGCCATCAAATATCAGCATCCCGAAGACGCGCCCCGCAATGCGCGGCAGGCCCTCTGCCTGCGTGATTAGACCGGTTTTCTCGATGAAGTCAGTTCTTATGGCGGTGATTGCTACGTCTTCAGGCATGATGGCTCCTGTTCCTAAGCCCATCCGTTACAGCCAAGCGTATGCTCACGTCAATTGTGTTCAGTTATAACTGAACAAAACGTGGCGTCATCTTTTGGAACGGGCTCTCATCTAACTGCCAATCGCAAGTCGATACCTAGATGAAGGCAAAGCGGACATTTGTCCGGACCACACCATGGCGTACTTTGGGCTCCTTGATGCCGTTAGCCGCATCGCAGCGATCCTGCCAAACGATCTCGCCCCGACCAACATGAACGGCCCACAGGAGACATTCACCCCCCGTCATGATGCTGCAGTGCGCCCCGCTATTGCGGACTTTCGCAGCAACCGCGAAATCGAGTGATGTCTGAATTCACACAATGCGGAACGAAGCGGGCCTTCTAGGGCGGGCAGTCAGTTCGAACTTTTTTGAGACATATGAAAATATTTAGTTATTACTATGTTTAGAAACTAGGGAGTTACTCAATGTCATTCACAAGAAGAACTGTGCTTCAATTCGCGACAAGTCTGATGCTTCTGACCGGCGCGACGACGGCTTTTGCGTCCGATGATGGCGTAAAGCGCCTGGCAATTCAGGTAAGCGATAACGATCCCGCCACGTTTACTAAGGCGCTTAACGTTGCGACGAACTTCGCCAAGGGCATGAGCGATGCCGGCGAGATTTACGAAATTGAGATCGTCACGTTCAACGCAGGCTTACACCTTCTTCGGAGCGATACATCCCCGGTGATGGACAGGATCAAGAGCATTTCGGAAAGCGTCCCAGACGTGACCTTCAGTGCGTGCGGAAACACGATTGCCGGGATGACGAAGAAAGAAGGCGCTGCGCCGCCCATCACGGAATATGCGCGAGTGGTGCCGGCTGGCGTCGTACGACTTTTGGAATTGGACGAGATGGGCTACTACGTAATCAGGCCTTAGCACTCCCTGTAAAAATCCCGAGACAAAACATATACCGTTCCGCGAACTTGCGGGACGGTTAAAGCAAGTAATGTTAGACTTATATCGGCACAATTCTCTTGTCCGCTATGAGATGCGGTTTCAATCGGTCGACGCAACACTTTAGTCTTTTTGGAAAGATGGAGTGTGAAGCATGAAGTATCGTCCCCGAGTATTTTTTACGGACAAGCAGAAGTCAGAGATATGGGATCGTTGGCAACGCGGAGAGTCGATGAGTTCGATTGGACGTGGTTTTGATCGCGAGTCTTCGTCGATCTATCCACTCCTTGCTCGCACTGGCGGCATTCGCCCGCCAGAGCGCGTCAGGTCCCGCCGTGCTCTGACACTTTGCGATCGAGAGGAGATATCGAGGGGCTTACGTGCGAAGGTCTCCCTGCGTTCGATTGCCCATGCTTTGAACCGATCGGCATCCACAATCAGCCGAGAGGTCCGGCGTAATGGTGGCGCCAGACTCTACCGTGCAGCGCCCTCAGATGCTGCGGCCTGGGACCGTGCCCTCCGCCCAAAGGCCTGCAAGTTGGAAGGCAATGCCTATCTCTGTCGCGCGATATCGGCCAAGCTAGCGCGCAAGTGGTCCCCGCAACAAATCGCAGGCTGGCTAATGCGTGAACATCCTGATGAGGAAGACAAACGGGTCTCACACGAGACGATCTACCGAAGCCTGTTTATCCAGACCCGCGGTGTACTTAAGAAGGAATTACTTGCGCATCTACCCGCCACGCGATCCATTCGTCGGTCTCGCCACCCCACATTGAAGCGCAGTGGATTAGGCAAGTTCAACGATGCAATATCGATCCGCGACAGACCATTGGAGGTGGAAGATCGGGCCGTGCCAGGGCACTGGGAGGGCGACTTGATCGCAGTTTCTGACAACAGCTTCATTGCTACTCTCGTCGAGCGGCACACGCGTTACGTGATGCTGGCCAAGGTCGGTAACCAAGACAGCCACAGCGTCATTCAGGCGTTGATCAAACAGGCACGCAAGTTGCCAAAAGAGCTGTACCGCTCGCTGACCTGGGATCGTGGAACAGAGATGGCTGGGCATAAAAATTCACCCTGGCGACGGATATCGACGTCTTCCTGTGCGAGCCACATTCACCGTGGCAACGCGGCACAAACGAATATACCAACCGCCTGCTGCGACAGTACTTCCCAAAAGGCACGGATTTGTCGATACATAGTCAAGCTAAGCTGAGCGCCGTCGCAAGACAGCTCAACGAACGACCTCGAAAAACGCTCAACTACGAAACACCAGCCGAGCGTTTTAATGCATGTGTTGCGTCGACCGGTTGAGCCCGCCGCTCAAAGCGGTCATCTGGTGCTTTTGTTCAGAAAGAGAAAGGAGCATCCTGCCGATCCAAGAAGGAGTCTCATTGGGTGGCCTAGACCGTAAGTCTGGATAGAATGAACGAAGAAGCCCAAATGAAGAGGTAGATATGGCTTTGATCCGGCTTGCAGTCCTAGTGCTGCTCGGCATCCTGTCAGGCCCTGCTTTGGCGGAGTGCGTGGCAGAAGATATCGATTCAGTGTCGTTGCAATTAGATGTAGAACCTCCCGCGGCACCTGATGTTACGCTCAGGCCGGTCCTTCCTACATGTCTGCGCGGCCTTTCGGGGCCAGAGCAGGAGAACTGCCCAAGGGAAGAGCTTACGAAATATGGTGAGGAAGTAGACGAGTGGGTAGAAGATCTGAATGACTACGCCACCGCCACTAACCGTTTCGCGAACCAGGCTGCAGAATTCGCCAACTCCGCCATTCAGTACGCGCGCCATGCACGAGGGTTTGCCGACTCTGCACTTGAGTTCCGCAATTGCGAGGCGGAAGCGATCTACTCTGCGTCAGAGGAATAGATCAAACTCGGTGAAATCGGGCTCGAAGGTGTGGATGCCTTTGCCAAGAGCCCGCAAAAAAAGCGAAGGCCACGATTTCAAAACGACTGCTGACGGTTCTAGTCGGTTGCAGGCATCCGATAGACCCCGACCGTCCCCTGGTTAGCTTTCATTTCAGTAACGGCCAGATACTCATCTCCAAGAAATGCCACGGCTGATCTCATGTGAACGCGGTGTCGCCTCCGGTACGCCTCTTCGCCGGTGTCTGTGCGGAAGGCGAAGACTGAACTCTGAATGTCACCTATCCTGAGATTGCTTGAGACAGCCACCGCGATTAGATCTCCGTTGGCCGCGACTGTCACGGAGTCGATGCGTTGCCCAAGTGGAACCGACCGCACTCCACGCCCGTTTGGAATATCCCAGACAATACGGGACCGCCCGTCCTCCCTGTATCCGTCCCATGCGATCCAGCCGCCGTTCAACCAGACAAATCCCCAGCGGGCATCGTAGATGCCGTCGGGAGATACGGGGCCCCGGACAATCTCGCCGTTCTGGTCAATTTCAAAGATCGCGTTCCTGAATCGAGCCAATGTAAATGGCCCGTTGCGTGAGCGTGCGCCCATGAGTTCAATCTGATCCGGTCCGGGAATCCGGATCGGAATGATGCGCTCCTCTTCCCCGGAAAGATTTCGAAGATGGAGGCGGGGCGTTCTGCGGCCGTCGTCCGACGCCGTACGGTCCAGCCAGACCAAAACTTGGCCATCGTCCGAGAGGATCGGATTCCAGTAGGCGACACCATCCGGCTTGGAGACCGTCGCGAACCCGTTCGAGGCCGGATCGAGATATGCAATTGCGCCTTCAATTTGACGATGAAGCACAACGCCGCCAGGCGCAACGGCGTCAATCGTCGTACTATCGAAGCGTTCGTCCATCGCGATAAGCTGGCATCCCGGCATCGTCAGGACGGACCGGGCCAATCCACCGCTGGTGTCGAGCCAGGCTTCACCTGCGTGGACGAGGCTGAGATCGCTTCCGGACCTCACCTGCGCAACCGTAGCGCCGGGAATGCTGCACACCTGTTCGGGACTGCCCAACTCCGGGGCCGTATCCCTCTCGACGAGCATGAGTAGAGGGATCCACCACAGCAGGATCAGGTTAGCGCCGACCACCAAGACCGGGAACGCAGCGACAAATACCAGTATCCTTATCCAATTGACTCGGGTCAGGAACCAAAGAGCAGCAAGGAATGTACTGACCTGCAGAATTAGGACGGCGAAAATCCATGCAAGCGATGTGTTGCTAGCATCGCGAATGCCCGAAAGCGTCTTTCCAATCGAGAGCCATCCGGCCTCAAGATGGAAAAGCGGGATCAGGTAGATCGCGAAGGATAATAGAAAGGCCATGAAAAAGCCTGCACTACGCGAGGGTCTCAAGACTTGTCCTCTCTCGGCGAGTAGTCGTTTCGTTGGCGAGTCTTATTGCTGGGCCAGTCCTCGCCCGCGGCCGGGCCTCTGTTGAGGTCGCGAATCCAAGGCGCTCCGGGGTGGATCGGTGCCGCCTCTGGATAATGAATCTAAACACTTTAAGGACGATCACCGCCAAAGCGCCTGCAATACCGTTTATGCCGTCTGGACGTCCCAAATGACCCTACCTAATCCCCCGCGATGGATCGCAGGCCCCCGGTACCGTAGCAAGGCGTTTGCCATGTGCGCAAACAAATCGCATGTTACAGAAGCCGTCCCGATTTCAGCCCGACTCCTCGCTATGGTCGTGACCGGACACTTGGGAAAACGCATGATACCCGCACAAGACAGAAGCCCGGTCTCGGGCGGAGGATCGGAGACAACCTTTCATCATCGCAGCAGCGTGCTTATCACCGTTGTCTGCCTTTTATCGGGTTTGCTCGTACTGTTTGTATTAGCCGCGGTCTTTGGGCCGGGCTTCCAGACGAG
>NZ_CALJXO010000137.1:0-14615 GCF_937988555.1 uncultured Boseongicola sp.
CGATGATCTTGTTGCGGGTGGTAAGGGGTTTGGGCAGCACCCACACAAAAACGCTGAGATTTTCTCTTATGTGCTAGGGGGCGCGCTTGAGCACAAGGACTCTCTGGGCAACGGATCGGTCGTCAGCGCGGGCGGCGTTCAATATATGAGCGCGGGGTCTGGCGTGACCCATTCCGAGTTCAATCCGTCTTCGACCGAAGCAATGCGGTTTTTGCAGATTTGGCTATTGCCCGCGACGCAGAATACCAAACCCACATATGACACTATTGATCTGACAAACGACGCAAAGAGTGGGAAGCTCAAACTGTTCCTTTCCCGAGATGGGCGCAATGGCTCTATGACGACCCAAGCAGACGCAAGTGTCTATGCGGCGACATTGGACGGCGGCCAAGCAATTAGCACTGATTTGAAGGCTGGACGCAAAGGTTGGGTGCAGGTTGCTGATGGATCTCTGAACGTGAATGGCATCGCTTTGTCTAAGGGCGACGGTCTTGCCATTGACGGCAGCGGCTCGCTGACTTTTGATCAGGGAAACGCTGCTGAGATCTTGTTCTTCGACCTCGCACAATAGACTTAAAACCCAAATCTGGTGGCATGTTCGTGCCACCAGTTCACCTTCATCGCATTTTTGCCTTCCCTGACAAACTGCCCGGATTTGTCACGCTAACTCGGTCAGACGAACGACTTCGAAGCAGCCCAAAATCGCAGCATGTCATCGCGTGAGAGGCGGCCTTTCGGTTGCCGTCGTATCTTTCAACAAGAAATCAACCAGATACGCCGCCAACCTACAAACACCCAAAACACCAGATTCAGTCAAAGCTCACTCTGATCTGGATTCCTTCTTAGACCTTGGATACGGATCTTGTGATTAAGATTAATCATCGAGCCAGGGTAGGAGACCGCACGTGACGCAAACATTAATCGTGACGGCGCATCCTCATAGCGGCTCCTTCACGGGGTCTTGGGCGCAAGAGACTGAACGCGCAAGCCTTGCAACGGGGGGACGTGTGTCGCGGTCGGATTTGGTGCAAGACGGTTTCGACCCGGTTGAGCGGTTTGAGCATTATGCGAGCAACGCTGGTCACGACGTCCTGAAATGTCAGGAGCAGGCGTCGCAGACCGGCCGTCTTCCGGCGGATGTTGCAGCGGAAATCGCCAAGTTTCAGGCCGCCGATCGGATCATTTTGCATTTCCCAATTTGGTGGTTTGGACCGCCTGCGATCATCAAAGGTTGGTGCGACAGGGTGCTCGCGAATGGTGCCATGCACACCTCCGACAAGCGGTTTGACAAGGGGCTATACCGCGACAAAACCGTGCTGTTTTGCGTCAGTACTGGGTCTCGTGAAAGCGAAAGCGGGCCAGATGGGAAAGAAGGCGATGTGCGTATGCTGCTGTGGCCTTTGGCCTACACCTTTCGATATCTTGGGTGTCAGGTCGCACAGCCGCGGGTCGTGCATGGCGTCCATGGATACTGGAAAGGTCGTGAAAAGGTTAAAACCGAGGCGCGGCTGGCCGCCCTGCTTTACGCGCATTCCGAAGTCATTGAAGGTTTTGATCAGCTGTCCCTGATGCGATTTAATCCTGATGATGCGTTTGATGAAGATGGCCGGTTACGCGCGGGTGCCGAAAGCGTCACGCCGTTTATCAACCATATCTGAGGTTTGCCATATACTGGGAAATGATCACACAACGATGATTATGCGTCATAAAGTTTTACCTAAAAAGCGGATGTCAAAGTGCTAGCGGCAAGCGGCAGCTTTGTGAACTGATGCGGTGGATGCCTCCCTCTCTTTGGTTCATATGAAACCACTTTGGCACAATTGATGCCGTTGGATGGAGGCATCCGCCGCATCAGTTCATGTGTTGCCTCGACCGGTTGAGCCCGCCGCCCTCCTAAGACATTGGCGCTGAACGCTACATTGGACACTTTGGGCGGGAACCGTAAATTCGCTGCAGCGTGCACTAAGGTCCGCTGTGAGGAAAAGCGACCTTGGCAGTGGCCGCGACAACGTCGGCTTTTGGGGCTACTTCCTGCGCCACTTTAGGTCTTTATCACCAAGTTCGGCCAGCGTCTTTTGCAATCCATGTCCTTGAGATCGCGCTTTAGACTGACCTAGATCAGCACCTTTCCGCCCTAAGCATGCGCTTATTCTTCGCTGCGTAAGCTGCAAGGCAATAGCGCCATCGGATCAAAAGGCCCAGTTGATGTTCAGCGCCAACACCCGTTGACGCAGCAATTAAACCTGAAGAGAAAAAAATGCGTAAATTTGCACTGATCACACTTCTCGCTCTGGCGACCCCTGCACTGGCACTGGATCTTGATACCGACACTGTGCTTGGCACGACGATCGAGCAGGCACAGGCGGCCCTGACCGAAATGGGCTATGAAGTGCGCAAAGCCGAAATGGAGGATGGAAAGATTGAAGTCTATTTCATCAAGGATGGCAAAATGGGTGAAGCCCACGTGAGTGCCGAGACCGGCAAGATCACCAAGCTCGAGATGAAGTGAGTTGACGGTGTCAGCTTCTTCGGACGATCGCAGCAGCAGGCGCGCAAGCGCCCGCGACGTGGCCGTGTGGGACCCGCTTGTCCCGTTGATTCACTGGTCTCTCGCTCTGACAATTCTGTTGAACGGCGCGATACTGGAGGAGGAAAGCAATCTGCATGAATGGGTGGGATATCCTGCTCTGGGGCTGGTCGGCATCCGGCTTGTCTGGGCCATCATCGGGCCGCAATATGCACGTTTCACGGCATTTCCGCCAAGTCCGGCGCGGGCGATCAGCTATGCCCGGTCCGTTCTGAGCGGCGACAAAACCGTTCATTTGTCCCACAATCCGCTGGGTACGATAATGATTTATAACCTTTGGCTTACGGTAATCGGCATCGGCGTGACTGGCTACATGATGACGACCATACGGTTTTTGGCATCGACTGGGTGGAAGAGGCGCACGAGTTGATCTTCAACTGGCTGATCCTGTCAGTTGCGCTGCATGTCGCCGGAGTTGCGTTCGATAGTTGGCGATCTGGTGTCAATTTGGTGCGTGCCATGGTAATCGGGCGAAAGCGTGTCCCCCAAGGAACGAAGCTGGAATGAAGCGACCAAAACGGATTGAAAAGACCAAGGAACGGCGCGCAACTGCGCTTGCAGGCATTATCATTCTGCAGGCCCTTTGCGCGCTATTCTTCATTGGCGACATCATTACAGATTTCCGCGAGGGTGGTCACCTTGACGACCTGCATCTTGGACTTGAAGCCTTGGCGGCTGTCGTACTCATTTGGGGCGTCATGTTCTTGATGGTGGAGTTGCGTCGATTGCTGGCGCGTATGGGTGACATGGATGCGGGGTTGATGGTCGCACGTGGTCAGATGGGCGAGGTGATGGATCGCTTCTTCGATGACTGGAACCTGACCGAAGTAGAGCGCGACATTGCTATTATGATCCTCAAGGGTCTCGACAATGAGAGCATCGGGCAAGTTAGAAGGACCGCCTCAGGGACTGTACGCGCCCAAGCAACCAGCATTTATTCAAAGTCCGACACCCATGGCCGAGCACAGTTCGTAAGTCTTTTCATGGAGGAGCTGATGTCAGGCGACTTTAGCGCCGCTGGCGCACCGGACGACCATCAACCACACACCACTAGGGCGTCAGCGCACATACTCCGCGCGGAATAGTTACGACGATTGGGCCCAATCCGCGCACTGCACGATATCTCTACCCTGGCTCATGCCGGGATTTCCGTATGTGTTTGCCCCACCGCGCGAAGCAGCACCGCCGCAACCAGATCACCGGTGATATTGACGACCGTCCGGCACATGTCGAGCAGGCGATCGACGCCAAGAATGATCACCATGCCTTCGACCGGTATGCCCATGCTTGTGGCTACGTTGATCAGAATGGCAATGCTGACGCCCGGGGTGCCGGGCGCGCCAATACTCGAGGCGACAAGTGTCCCGATCACAGCCGCGGTCTGAGCCGCCGTCAGCTCGACCCCGGCAAGCTGCGCAAGAAAGAGAATGGCCACCGCCTGATACAACGCAGTGCCGGCCATGTTCATCGTTGCCCCCAACGGTACCACCAGGTTGGCGATATTATCTGGCACGCCAAGCTGACGCGCCGACTGGATCGTCACCGGCATCACTGCCGAGGAACTGGATGTGGAAAACGCCAGTAAAAGGTTGCTGCCCGCAACCTTTAGGAAACGCCACGGCGTCACCCGAGCAAAGATCAGCGCGATCAAAAGATACAGTACCAACAGGCCGGCCAACCCCAACAGCACGGCGCCCACATAGCCCGAGATGCCAAGCATGGTTTCAAGCCCCGTGCGCATCACCAGTTGTGCCATCAGCCCGAAAACCGCCAAAGGTGCCAGAAACATTGCCCATTTTACGATATTCATCGAGATCGAAAGCAATGCCTCCATCAGTGCCAGGAAAGGTGCGGCACGGCTGCGCTGAACCTGTGTGACCGAGATGCCGACCAGCAGTGCCAGCACGACAACGGCCAGCATGTCCCCCTGCACGATCGAGGCGGTGGGATTGGACGGCAGGATGTTGGCGATCAGGTCCGGCAGGGTTGAAGGCTCGCTGAGATCGGGCATCTCGCTCACAAGGCCGGTTTTGGAAGGAGGGCCGGGTTCGCCGGGTGGCACGGAAAAACCGGCAAGACCCACACCGGGTTTCAGCCACTGCGCAAGCGCTACACCGATGGTCGCCGCCACCGTCGTGGTCGCTAGGATGAACGCAGCCAACCGCAGGCCAACTGACCGCAACTCCTCACCTGACCCCGCCCCCACAAGCCCACCCACGATCGACGAAAAGATCAGGGGGATGAGGACCATGGCGATCAGCGCCAGAAAGATCTGGCCCGGCAAGGCCAGCCAAAGTCCGATCACCTCGGCGATTTCAGGCGGAACGACTCCCGTCGCCTCACTCAACAGGAGGCCTAGGCCAAAACCCAGCACCATTCCGGCCATCACCTGCGCCCAGAGCCTGGATGTAATCCAGACCCGCAGCTTGAATCGCTGCTGCGCGAGGTGCATCGATGTCTCTTGCGTCTCGTTTGCCATGTCAGGCCCATAACATGACACGAAGCTGCAACTGAACCGGCATTCCGCAAGTGCTTTGTCGTTTTAGAAGATAGAGCGCCGGACGTTGGCAACCGAAGGCGTTGCAAGGCAGCCAGGACGGTACTGACTGTGTTTCTGATCATGGCCACCTCGGCGAACCGGAAGCTGATAGCGGGGGCATTCGATCTTCGTGATCACTCAGTGCGCCCGCCAGGCACACCAAGATTGCCGCGCCTGTGAACCAAAAGATCGCATGAGTAGTGAACGGCAGCTAAGATCCCAAAATGCCGCTGTTCTGCAACGCCACAAATATCCGCATTGCCAAATCGCGCACTTTTCAAAAATCCTTGACGACAAATCCTTCAGCATCTAGCCGGTCACAAGGCTGAAAACGCCTGCCTCCCGCTGACGCAGCGACTCGCTGAACAGACTTTGGCAGTCATACAAACCGATACCCTACCTCGTTCTGAGGTGCGAAGTTAGGACGCGGCACGCTTAGACAGCAATCGAGGTCGTGCCGATTTTTTCCTTTCGCCTCGCGAGGAGGGTCGCTGCGGGCCCCGTACTTGGAACTGAGCGAACCACAAACTCCCCTGAATTTTCAAGGGTGTGTATGACGTGTCCATGTGAAAGGAATTGGCCACTGCCGCGCCACAAGAGGGCTTGGCGCATCAAACCGTCGACAAGGCCACGTGCCGGCAAATTAGCGCAAAACGCCAGACAAAGCACGCCGCCAGGTCGAACGACACGGCAAAGCTCCTTTAATGCCAGGTTCGGATGCGGGACGGTTTCGAGCGCCCAAGCGCAGGTCACTATATCAAATTTTGCATCCTCAAAGGGCAGGGACTCCAATCGTCCTTTAACTTGCACCGCCGGGATGTCGCTGCATCTTGCCAACATTGCGTCTGAGGGATCGAGAAGGGTCATTTTGGCTGGCGACATGCCCTCCGCGATCAAGGTGCGTGCCAAGGTGCCGGTGCCACAACCAGCATCAAGCAGATCCGTGTCTGTCGTGATAAGTGCCCGCACCAGAGCCTCCAATGCCGCCTGGGCCTCACCACCTGCATGCCGCAGCCACCGGCGGTGAAACTTGTCATAATTGGGTGCCAGCCTGTCGTAGTGATCGGCGAGGTCGCGTGCAGGCGTCTGTGTAAACATGTGGTTGGTCCTGCTCCAATGCTGGGCGTTCGTTGGCCCCCTCCAGTCACGTCAAACCATGGTTGATGACGACGCGAGCCCTGGGGCGCAAATTATTTATGCGGGGGATCTGACGTGATCCGGCCAAGTCCACGCCGTCCAGAGGATCGAAGACATCGCAGCCAGTTCGATAATCAAGAAGAAGACGTCATCGGGGTCGCTCGGCGGGGTCGAGAGGAGTGTGCCTGTTGTCATCAAGGCCGAACCGGTCGCCCGATCCTACGGTTCAGAAGCAGAGAAAAGAGCACCATGGCTATCGAGACTTCGACCAGAAAGCCGCCAATAAGCATTATCGTGTCGGTAATCATGGTCCCGTTGTAGGTCCCTGTCAGCAGCATCTCGAGGTGGGATTTCAATGCATACTGATGGATGTCGTGGAAGATGATGTTGAGAAGAATGAATAGCCAAAGGGCCGAGAGTTTGGCTTTCGTATTGATCGTTTCCATCGGAATGGGTCATTCATGATTTCATGGGTGGAAGGGCTGGGGTGCTTACCGCAAATCTGCGCTCAATCGGCCGGTCGCCGTGCGATGATGAACGGACTCATACGTTTCTTATCAAAGTAGACCGTCTGGTCGATTTCGAACCCGGCGCTGATGAGATGTCGGGTCAATTCGGCTCGACTTATGCACACCACCTTCGGAGCAATTCGCAATGAAACTAGCATGCGTACGATGACCTGGATCCAGCGCGAGTTGTCTTTGAGACAAACGGTTTTCGACAAGAAAAGACCCCCGGGCTTCACTTGCCGGTACACAGCGTCCAGAACGTTGGGAATGTCATCCACCAGGTGGAGAAGGCTGAAAGCGCAGATGGCGTCAAAGGGATATCCCGACACCTCCTGCGACGCTTCGGCCTGAAGAATCTCAATTTTCTTCGCGGTGAACTCATCTGAGCTCGACCGCGCGATTCGGATCATCTCGGCGGAGAGATCGGTCGCGGTGACATGGGCGACCCCGGTCGCGATCTTCCGTGCGGTGCCACCCGTCCCGCAACCGATTTCAAGGATCCGGTCGGTCGGGCGCAGGACCGACCGGATACGCTGAAGTTTTTCTTCGTAGGCGGTTAGATCGGCGATGGGTTTCTTGGCATACTTGATAGCTTGCCGGTCCCAGAAGGCTTGGGCGGACATGTTGTTTTCCTTTGAGCGTGGTACGGGGTCTTGCATTGCGTATCTCCTTGAGCAGGAGCACTAGCCATGCGTTGAGCGAAGGGGTATTGCGGAAAATCGTACTTTAGCTATACGCCTGCATATGAACTGGCAGGCGATGTCCTTTGATTGGAACCAGGTGCGGGCCTTCCTTGCGACCGCAGAGGAAGGCTCGTTCAGTGGTGCGGCCCGCGCCCTGAAGACGACGCAACCGACAATCGGGCGCCAGATATCCGGACTGGAGGCTGCGCTTGGCGTCACATTGTTTGAACGCACTGTGCGAGGACCGACCCTGACCGCGGCCGGGCGGGATCTCTTGGATCACGTGCGGGTTATGGGCGAGACGGCGACGCTGATTTCGACAGTTGCGGCGGGCCAATCCCAGGAGATAACCGGAGAGGTTGCAGTTTCCGCCACCGATCTGGTGTCGGCAGCAATCCTTCCGGGTCTGCTCGGCGACCTTCGTGAAACAGCACCGGGCATCCATCTTCGGATCATTGCATCGAACGACATCTCGAACCTGATGCGGCGCGAGGCCGACATCGCGATCCGTCACGTCCGGCCCACCGAACCCGATCTGATCGCGCGGCATCTGGGCGATTTTCGGGCCAGCCTTTACGCTGCTTCCGCGTATCTGGACAAAGCAGGGCGCCCGCGCGCACCGCGCGCGTTGGCGGACCATGCCTTTGTCGGCAGTCCAAACTCCGATCAGTTGGTGACCACGCTGCGTGATAAGGGTATTCCCGTGCGTAGCGAGAATTTCGTGATGTCCAGCGAAAGCGGCGTCGTCCAGTGGGAATTGGTCAAAGCGGGCTACGGCATCACGTATATGCCAGAGCTGCTGGGGGAGGCCACACCCGGAATCGAAAAGGTGTTGCCCGATCTCCCATCGCTTGAATTCCCGGTGTGGTTAGTCACGCATCGCGAACTCAGAACCAGCCGTCGTATCAGGGTCGTGTTCGACTTTCTGGCGCGAGGGCTAGCCGACACAGTTCGAATGTCTGGAAAGTCCGGCTTAGCAGTCATTCGTGGAGACCGTGGCGAAGGTCCGTAATGCGGGATAGAGCTACCGTCGCACTCGTCGCGATGACCAACTGTCGTGTTCCTGAGTCTGAGACGCGTGAACGGCCTTACATCACGGTTTTTAGCTGCCTTGTCAGACGCCGATGATGATCTGGACCAAATAGCCAAAATATTAGGCGTGAGATTGGGTGCAGCGGCAATTTTACCGATGATCAGCCATGAAGCGAGAAACAAAAATGCCATATGCATGATACAAGAAACCCAATCTTAAGACTCCGCGTTCACCATTCATGCTGAATGGCTGCAAGCTTTCCGACAATCGCCTTCGCATAGGTGTTGACATAAGATTGATGTGCATCGCTTTCGATATAGCGGCGAAAGGCGGGTAGGTCGTCGAAATCCGCAACAATAGCAAAGTCATGGTGGTTCGGTCCGCTCCCTACATTTTCACCGCAGGTCAATGATCGCACTTCTGGCACTTGTTCTGCAAACGCAGCAACTGTTGCCTGCATCGCCGCACGCTCTTCTAGGCTTGCTTCAGATTTGTAGGTCACCAAAACAATATGGCGTAGCATGACCAAAACTCCATCTCGTTGTCGGCACAGGCAGTTCCGCGACTGCGCATCTGTATTTTATGATAGTGAATTTCAGCTCCGCAACCTTGTTCTAGCCCGTATTCCCCAAGTAGACCGACGATTTCTGCGCCCTGACTGCCCAGTAACGTGTTACATTTCAGTATGTTAATGCAGTCTGGAGCGAGATTTCATGGGTCACCCAAAGGGTGCAGGCGAAACGGGAAATATTCGGCTTGGATTTGACCGTCGCGTGCGGCCGGAATTTCATGGCTCGAAGATCAGTTCTGATGGCGGATTGCTGTTGTTCGGGGAACTGGATGAGGTGCTGGGCCTGCACGACATTGCTGGCGGATTGCTGAGAGCCACGAGGACAGGTCACAACCGCCTGCATTCTCTGATCGGGCTTTTGCGCCAGTCGGTCTTTGGTCGGCTGGCCGGGTATGATGATGTGAATGACGCAGATCGTCTGGCGTTCGATCCGGTGATGCGGCAGGTCGTCGGTGGACGGGCCGTTGATGCCAAGGCCGCGTCCGCGAGCCAGATGGGACGGTTCGAGACCGAGGTGTTGGCGACGACGGACAATCGCGCTGCACTGGCTGATCTGTCGGGACAGTGGATCGACCGGGTTCATTCCGCTACGCCACCCAAATGGGTCACGCTGGACATGGACAGTTCAGTCAGCCCGACCCATGGCGTGCAGGAGGGCACGGCCTGGAACGGGCATTTCGGCTGCATGTGCTATCGCCCGCTGTTCGTCTTCAACCAGTTCGGCCATCTTGAACGGTGCGCTCTGCGCCCGGGCAATGTGCGCAGCGCCGACGGATGGGAAGAGGTTCTGAAGCCAGTTATCGCGCGATATGCGGAGCGTCACCTGATGCGGTTCTTCCGGGGCGATGCCGCGTTTGCCATTCCCGATCTCTATGAGACGCTGGAAGCCGAGGGGTATTTCTACGCCATCCGCCTGCGTGCCAATCGTGTCCTACAGGGCAAGGTTGCGCACCTGCTCAAGCGCCCGTTGGGGCGTCCGCCGAACCGCGTCCAACGCTTCTACGGCGACTTCGACTGTCAGGCAGCGTCCTGGGACAAACCCCGGCGCGTTATTGCCAAGGTCGAGTGGCATCCGGGCGAGCTGTCCCCCCGCGTCGGCTTCCTCGTCACCAACCTGCCGATGGACCCGGACTGGATCATCCACTTCTACAACCAGCGTGGCACCGCCGAGCAGCACATCAAGAAAGGCAAGCAGGCGATCAACTGGACGCGGCTGTCCTGCAAAAGCATGGCGCAGAACGAGGTCCGGCTTCAGCTTCATGCATTGGCCTACAATCTCGGTGTCTTCCTGCAAGGCACAGACCTTCCACAGGAGATGGCCGACTGGTCGCTGACAAGCCTGCAAACCCGGCTGATCAAAATCGGTGCGAGGGTCGTCCGCCACGCCCGCGCCATCACGTTCCAACTCGCGGAAGTCGCTGTCAGCGGCGATTTGTTCAACCGTATTCTGAAAGCAATCCATCGGCTGCGCGCGCCACCGGTTCCCACATGAGGATGTCAGCATCAAAATCTGAGGAAAAGCGGCTCGATAGGGCTGTCCAAACATGTGCTGATCAAACCGAAAGCCGTGCAGACCCAGCCTACGTGACCAGAAATCACGCTCGACTTGCGCTCCAGATGCCCAGAAACTGGCACGGCGCGCCAAAGAGTCTTGATTGCTACGCAATCGGGCGTCAACATCACAAGGACGGCGTTCTACTTGGGGAATGTCGGCTTAATCAACTGTCACCAAGTTTTGGGCATAGCTCAAGTCAATTCGATCACGTTCTTTCCCACTGTTTTCATCTATCGAGAATCTGCCTCCATGACGAAAAAACCTGAAGATCTGCGCTCTGCCCGCTGGTTTTCACCGGATGATTTACGGTCTATGGGCCACCGAAGCCGGGCGATGCAGATGGGCCTTTCCACCGAAGACTGGGAAGGCAGGCCAGTCATCGCGATCATTAACACATGGTCTGATCTCTCGCCCTGTCACCACCATTTGCGCGACCGCGCAGAATGGGTGAAACGCGGCATCCTGCAGGCGGGCGGCATGCCGGTCGAGATGCCGGTGCATTCGTTTTCCGAGCAATTCCTGAAGCCGACTTCGATGCTCTATCGGAACATGGGGGCGATGGAGGTCGAAGAGACTTTGCGCGCCCACCCAATTGACGGGGCTGTGCTAATGGGGGGCTGTGACAAGTCGACGCCGGCGCTAGTGATGGGGGCGGTTTCGATGGGGCTGCCGTTCATTTATATGCCCGCCGGTGCGATGCTGCGCGGGAATTATGCAGGGCAGAAGCTCGGCTCCGGCACGGATGTCTGGAAATACTGGGATGAGCGGCGCGCCGGCACCATCGACAAGGAACAGTGGGACGGCGTGCAGGGCGGGATCGCCCGATCCTATGGAACTTGCATGACCATGGGTACGGCCTCGACCATGATGTCGATCGCCGAAGGTTTCGGCCTCACACTTCCCGGAGCCTCCTCGATCCCGGCGCCCGATGCGGGACATAAACGCATGGCGTCGGCCTGTGGGCGGCGCGCGGTTGAAATGGTCTGGGAAGACCTGACGCCAGACAAAATCATCAACCGGGACTCCACACGCAATGCCAGCATCGTTGCTATGGCCACAGGCTGTTCCACCAACGCCGTCATCCACCTGATCGCCATGGCGCGGCGCGCGGGCGTGGATTGGGGACTGAATGATCTGGATCAGGTCGGTCACGAGGTGCCGGTACTGGCCAATATCCGGCCCTCGGGCACCGAATACCTGATGGAGGATTTCTTTTATGCAGGCGGCCTGCCTGCACTGATGAAGGAACTGGGCGACAAGCTGGACCTCTCGGTCACCACCGTCACCGGTAAAACACTGGGTGAATGCATCAAAGGCGCGGTGAACTACAACGACGATGTGATCCGGCCCTTGTCAAACCCGGTCTATCACGAAGGCTCGCTTGCGGTTCTGCGCGGAAACCTTGCGCCTGACGGGGCGGTGATAAAACCCGCCGCGATGGACCCGAAATTTCAGGTGCATTCTGGCCCGGCTATCGTGGCCGATAGCTATGCCGAGATGAAGACTATCATCAATGATCCCGATTATCCGATGACTCCCGATCACGTGCTAGTATTGCGCAACGCGGGGCCCCAAGGTGGGCCGGGAATGCCCGAATGGGGGATGATCCCGATGCCACGCGCGTTACTGAAAGACGGCCATCGGGACATGGTTCGATTGTCGGATGCGCGAATGTCGGGGACATCCTATGGCGCATGCGTGCTGCATGTCGCACCAGAGGCCTATGTCGGCGGACCGCTGGCGCTGATCCAGAATGGAGATATCATCGAGATGGACATTCCGAACCGGTCGCTTTCAGTAAAGATTTCCGGTGAGGAAATGGATGAGCGCCGTGCCGTCTGGACCGCTCCCGAACCCCGTTATGAACGCGGCTACGGCCAGATGTTTGCGCGGCACGTCGAGCAGGCGGACAAAGGGTGCGACTTCGACTTCCTGACGACGGAATTCGGCGCGCCGGTCCCCGAGCCGGAAATCAACTGATGATACGTCTTGCGACCGCCTTGACCGGGATATCCGGCTCTAGATCAGGTGCCCGCCAAAATTGGCTTGGCAGGCAACAGCTTACTCTTTGCAGACCGATGGGGAAAACATAAGGCAAGCCCTATGTGACGGATGCTGCACCGCACACATTTCGACGTTAAGGGCGAGTTGCTGCCATTCTCTTCAGGCGCGAGCGCGAAAGGCGATTCCTTCAAAAGCGGACCTACAACTGGCCACGAAACCGCGATTTCCCGCTTGAGCGCTTCTCGGACGCCAAGCAAAGTTCCGCGTCACTCAAACGACCCAAGTGGCGTCCGAGAAACCCGCACCAAAGGAGAAGTTTGGTCCTGTGCAACGGAGGTCGATTTTGCGCCCAAGTAATCTCCCTCAGAGATCGCGTAAGGGGTTGAGGTCCGTCGATACTGGGTAACTTTGAGAATGCCCGCCGTCGGTTTTCAGGCTATATCCGGGGTATTGCAAGTGCTATTCGATCGCTTCGACCGGTCCTCCGGCTTCCTGCCATGCGGTGAAGCCGCCGGGAATGTGCGCAACGTTTATCAGGCCCAATTCATTGGCTATCTCAACTGCGAGAGTGGATCGTTCGCCGATGGCACAATAAAGCAAAATCCTGCTGTTTTTGGCGAGTCCCGCCAGAGGGCCACTAGACCGACAATATTGATCAAAATGTCCGTATGGTGCGTGAATCGAGTTGGGGATCGTGCCGTGGCGGCGGCGTTCGCTCTCTTCCCGGATGTCTACGAGATGACAGTCAACCGAAGGCCACCCTGAAAGGATTTCATCGACCTCCAGCACTGGGACGCGATGTTGCGCGGACATCCTGAGGCCGAGTTTCAGGTTTTCGGGAACTGCCACGTCCATCATTGCTGGGTTGGCGAGATTTAGGTTGTTCATGATCTCAGCATACTCTTCGGCCGAATTTACTTGCAGACGTGGGTTGTTGTGGCGCTCTTCGCCAATCGTGCTGACCGTGTCACCTTTGTAGTCGTGGCCTGGATAGACCACCGTGTTCTCTGGCAGCTTCAGCAAACGCTCAAACAAAGAATGGTATTGTTCATAGGGATCGCCATTCTGAAAATCAGTGCGGCCTGTCCCGCGGATCAACAGCGTATCGCCGGTGAACACCCGATCATCCATCAAAAAACTGTAGCTCTCAGCCGTGTGGCCCGGGGTATGCAGCGCAGTAAGTGTCAAGCCTTCGATCGTCAGCGGATCATTGTCACGCACTCGCATGGACACCACATCGGCTGGAGATTGTTCACCCATTACGGTCGTGCAACGAGTGGCATCGCGCAATTTGCCCATGGCGCTTACATGGTCGGCATGTATGTGGGTATCGACCACCTTGACCAGCTTGAGGTCCAGTTCTTCAAGCAGCTTCAGATAGCGGCTGGTTTGCTCGAAAACCGGATCGATCAGCAAAGCTTCGCCACCAGGCCGACTCGCAAGCAAGTAAGTGTAGGTGCTTGATGTCTTATCAAAGAGTTGTCTGAACAGCATTTCCCATATTCCCCTATTGTCCGCGCTCGATATTTCCAAACGAAGCCGCACCTCATAAAGGCCACTCACTCTAACACATTACGGCAATTCTTGCCAGAACGACGTCGTTAAAGCGAAAGCTGCACTGCGGAGCCAAACAAGGGTGCAAGGGTGCCGTCAGACAAATGCGAACCAGTCTCTCCAAGGGCAATGAAGCTGCCTTTTATGCCGATCTGAGTTGGCGCCACTCGCTGAGAGCGACGGCCCGGTTAAGCTTGAAATTGGCACGTGAATAAAGGTGACGTTCGTGGTTGGAATGATTGTGAATTGAGGCGTCGACGAAGACGAATTTTTTGCAAACTTCGCATGCGCCGGAACCGAAGCATCGCCCGTTCTCGTCGTCGAAACGGCCCCTTTTCATGGTTTGCAAGCAAACCACTGTCAGGCAGCGGGTGTGAATTCTCGGCCCGGTTGTTGAGCCAGCGCCCTGCTTCCTGGCGATCTGCGTTGCCGATGACCTTCAT
>NZ_CALJXO010000138.1:0-4145 GCF_937988555.1 uncultured Boseongicola sp.
ATTGAGATATTTGACTTGCAGGACTTCGATCAGCCAGCACCAGCTCTGTAACACCAACAAGTAATTCATGTTGAACAGACCGGCCGCGTTTGAACCGCTCTTATCGATGACAACCTTTTCCGGCCAGCCATTGTTGGCGATGGTTTTGGCGAAAAATGCCGTCGCCGCCGCTTCATCGCGGCGCTTGGAGAGCATGAAATCAAGGGTGTTGCCGAACTTGTCGATCGCTCGATACAGATACATCCAACGGCCTTTGACCTTGATATAGGTTTCGTCCATGCGCCAAGATCGCCCGGTCGGTGCTTTCCGGAGATGAGCCATTTCGGCCAGTGCGCCTGCGTATTTCCCAACCCACCGATTGAGCGTCGCATGATCAACCTCGACGCCTCGCTCGGCCATGATTTCTTCGAGGTCTCGATATGAGACCGGAAACCTGGCGTAGAAATAGACCGCGTAGAGGATCACAGATTTCGGATACTGCGCGCCTTTGAAACTGACCATTTTCCCGACCCTGATACTAGCCTTTCAAGCCGTGCCATCTGCACCAAGCATCGATCGAACGCAACGGATACCAAAAGTTTGCGACACTAACCTTGACGTGGACAACACCGACAACCCGATCGAGGCCGGCTTGGGATTTGCCGTCAAACTCGACAAACCCGGGGGATTCATCGGATGCGACGCTCTGGCCGACATAAAGGCCAACGGCGTTCCATCAACACGGATGTTGCAGTTCCTGCTACAAGACCCCGAGCCACTGTTGTATGGAAACGAACTGATTTTTCTCGATGGATCAGAGGTCGGCCATGTCCAAATCGGGGGATACGGCCACACGCTTGGTGGTGCTGTCGGCATTGGATTTGCGGAGCTGGACGAACCACTGACGGCGGCAATGGTCAACGAAGGCACATGGCAGATCGATGTTGCCGGGGTGCTCGTCAATGCGACCGCGTCACTCAAGCCATTATTTGATCCAGCGATGGAGAAAATTCGCTGTTAGACTTGACCGAAACGACACCTCAGTGTTCTGCCAGCCAATCCGTGCTGATCACAAGTTTCACCCCTTGGAGTACCAACCATTATCCACATAAAGCGCATGTCCGTTGACGAAACTTGCTTCATCGGACGCCAGGAAAACGACGGCGGAAGCCACCTCATCTGGCTCGCATATCCGCCCTTGCGTTGCGGCCAGGTCGCCGTCCTTCCAGGTCTGCCCGGCCGCGTCCAATTCTGCAATTTCGCGCAAACCGTGAGCAGTCTTTACGAACCCCGGACAGACCGCATTGCAACGGATGCCCTGATCGCGATACTCAATTGCGATTGTCCGGGCCAGTTGCAAAACAGCGCCTTTGGACATGCAGTAGAGCGACTCAAGCGCATACCCAAGTTCCGAGGCGATTGACGCAGTGATGACAACCGATCCGCCTCCATTTGACACCATTTCAGGCAGGGCTCGACGACAGACAAGAAAGGCCGAGCGGACATTGATATCCATCAGCCTGTCGTAGTCTTCCTCGGTCGACTCGTGCAGAGCCTTCACAATGATCGTTCCCGCATGGTTGAACAAAACATCGTAAGGCCCGACATCTGCTTTAATCGCATCAAATGCCCGATCTACTTCGTTTGCTTTCGAGACATCCGCGTGGAAATAATGCCCAGAGCCACCAGCCTTTTCGATCATATCCAGCGTCTGTTCCGCGGCCTGATCCTGAATATCGAGGATGACCACATGCGCGCCTTCACGCGCAAACATCAGCGACGTCGCGCGACCTATCCCAGCCGCACCTCCGGTTATGACAGCCGTCTTGCCAGCAAGGCGATCATTGGGTGTTTTGCTCATCTCATCGTTCCTTTTGATCACAGGCCGAGTGGTGTTCAGATGCTTTCGCCGCCATCGATGACCAAAGCGTGCCCGGTCATGAACGCCGACTGATCAGAAGCGAGAAACACAATCCCGCCGGCAATTTCATCAACCGTGCCAAAACGACCCATCGGGATGGTGGTTTCGACATATTCATCAAGCTTGTGGCGCCCACCCATCTGAATCTCAAAGCCGCGATTGAACGGTGTGTCGATGAAACCGGGGCACAGAGAGTTGAACCGGATATTCTCTTTCGCATAATCGGCAGCCATCTGGCGCGTCATGGCCAGAACCGCATGCTTGGTGGTCGCATAGGCAATCATCTCGCGGTCATATTGCACGCCGGAATTTGACGACGTGATAATAACACTTCCGCCGCCCTGAGCACGCATGGGCGCAATCGCCGCCTGCGCCGCAACGAAATGCGCACGCACGTTCAGCGCCCAGGAAGCATCCATATCGGCAACCGCTACGTCCTCAAGTTTCCCCTCGACCTGCAGACCTGCATGCGAGTGCAGAATATCCAGCCGGCCCTTTGTAAGCGCCGCCCCCTTAATGGCGTCGATCAATGCCTGATCATCGGTCACGTCAAGCTGGAGAGCTTCAGCAGCATATCCTTCGGCCGCGATAGACTGCGAAACAGCCCGCGCAGAGGCTGCGTCGCGATCCGTGACAAACACGTAAGCGCCTTCACGGGCCATCGCCCGCGCACCCGCCGCGCCAATTCCGGACCCTGCACCTGTAACAAGTGCGACCTTGTTCTCAAGCTGCAAAACGCGTCCCTTTCACAAAATCAAAGATCATCTTTTTTGTCCCCGTCTCAAGATAAGCTGCGCGACAACAAGCATGATCAAAGAGGCGCCCATCACCATAGTGCCGATGGCATTCACCTCAGGGGTAATGCCACGACGGATGGACGAGAAGATATAGATCGGAAGCGTTGTCTCTGATCCGGCGACGAAAAAAGCGATAATGAAGTCATCGAAGCTAAACGTGAAGCTCAGCAAAAATCCAGCCAGGATCGCAGGCGCAATCAGCGGCAATGTAATCTGGCGAAACGTGCCCAGCGGCGTTGCATAGAGATCGGCTGAGGCTTCCGTAAGCGCACCTTCCAGCCCGGCAAGGCGCGCGCGTACGATGATGATGACCAGCGCGAGGGTGAACATGGTGTGGGCGGCGATCAAAGACCCCATTCCCATCCGCAGCGTCGGCGCAGGGGCGCTGCCCGGCCAGAACGCTTCAAGCCATGGGTTCACAACGCCAAACACCGTCACCAGAGCAATCAGGGTGGCAATGCCAATCACGATCCCGGGGATCATCACTGCGATGTAGATCAATGCGTCAAACAGGGCCCGCGCAGGTCCCCGGATGCCCTGCAAACCAACGGCTGCCAAAGTTCCCAATACACTTGCGAGTGTGGCAGACACAAAGGCCACGAAAAGGCTGTTACCGAGCGCATCCATCACAAACGGATTGTTCAGCGCACGGCCATACCACTGGACAGAAAAGCCCTCCAGTTGGCTCGCACTGCGCCCGGCGCTGAAGCTGAACAACGCGATGATCGCGATGGGAGTATAGAGGAATACATATACACAAACGGCATAAATGCGCATGGGGCCTCACATCAGCGGAGCGTCGTCGTGCTGAACATTCAGCCGCGAAATCAGACGCATATAAAGTGTGACAGTCACAAGCATGATGACGATAAGCATCACGGCCACTGCCGACCCATAGGCCCAGTTCCGTGACTGCAGGAACAGGTCGACAAGCGCATTGCCAACGAAAAACACCTTGCCTCCGCCCAATAGGGCCGGGATCAAGAACTCGCCCATCAGCAAAATGAACACCAACATGCATCCCGTGGCGATTCCCGATATGGACATCGGCAATGTAACCTTCAGGAAGGTTGTCAACGGAGGTGCTCCAAGGTCAGACGACGCTTCAAGCAGGCGTTTGTCCAGACGATCTAGGCTGACGTAAATCGGAAAGACCATCAGCGGCAGATAGCCATAGATGATCCCAACCAAGACTGCGAAAGGCGTGTTAATCAAACGCACGCCCTCTATGCCAACAATGTCGAGGAGGGCTGGAATTCCGCGCCCCCCAAGGATGAAAATCCACGCGTAACTGCGAATGAGGATCGACGTCCAGAACGGAACGATCACCAACACCAGCAGCAGCGTTTTCCATTTATCACTGGTCCGAACAGCAAGCTGGTATGCCAGAGGATAGGCGATCAGTAATGCGGCCACCGTGCCCAGAGGCGCCAACATCAGCGTATTTT
>NZ_CALJXO010000139.1:0-2797 GCF_937988555.1 uncultured Boseongicola sp.
ATCGCGCAGACGTTTTCGCGCTATCGACTGGGCCACAAATCGTCCGTCTTCGCAATCTAGGGGTTTCTATCAGAGGAATTGCAGACATGCTGATCGTCCTGCGGCGCGACCATGGGAGCCTCCTCGGCCCCGGTCGCAGGGTCGTCTGCCAGGGCGTCTCAAACCCCTCCCGCAAAGGTCGGCGGTTCCGTCCGGAAAAGGGCATATTTTCATTCACTGACCTGTCAATCGCAGAGTAAAAAGGGACCAGATCGCGGCGTAAAAAGGGGCCACTGCGGTTGAAGTTGTGTCGCGCTTTGGCGCGCGTGCTCGTCACAAAGCTGAAGCGGGCCAAAGCGCATGTTGGCCCTTGGGCCGACATTGTTCTGAACTTGGTGGTGCCGGTTTATTGTCTGGCTTTGCGGCTGTGTTTGAGCCGGTAGCTTTCACCGTTCATCTCGAGGATGTGGACGTGATGGGTCAAGCGATCGAGTAGCGCGCCGGTCAGGCGCTCAGATCCAAAGACTTCGGTCCATTCGTCGAAGGGTAGATTTGACGTGATGATGATGGAGCCGCGTTCATAGCATTGGGATATCACCTCGAAGAGCAATTCTGCGCCAGATTTGCTGAGCGGTACGAAGCCCAGTTCGTCGATGATCAATAGGTTCTGGCTGGTGAGTTGCTTTTGCAGACGCTGCAGCCTTCGCTCATCTTGGGCCTCGATCAGATCATGGACTAATGCCGCAGCCGTCGTGAAGCGCACCTTCAGCCCTCTTTGACACGCCGCCAGCCCAAGCCCTAAAGCGATGTGGGTTTTGCCCGTGCCTGACGGCCCGAGTGCGATGATGTTCTGGCGGCGATCGACGTAGTCACACCGCGCCAGCTCCATGGTCAGCGGCTTGTTCAGGCTGGGCATGATCTTGAAGTCAAAGCTGTCCAAGCTTTTGGTGCTGGGGAACTTGGCCGCCTTGATGCGCCGCTCAATCATCCGCCGTTCGCGGTCGATGAGTTCCATCTCACACAGCCGCGCCAGATATTGGATGTGATCTTTGTTCTCAGCAGCACAAATCTGTGCCTGTTTTGCGTACTCTCCTTGGAACGTTGGTAGGCGCAGCTTCTTGAGGTGGTGATGCAGCAGGATTTGAGGCGCGTCTGTCATGCCGCTGTTCCTCCCATCAGGCTCATGTAGCTGGACGGGTGCGTCATTCCGACATTGGCCTTGGGCAAATAGGGATAGAAGTCTAAATCCAATCGCGGCGGTCGCTTCTCAACCCGGCACAGCACAAGATGTTTAACAGCGTCATAGCCAATCGCACCCAGATCAATGGCATGGCTGATTGCACCCTGCACGACGTCGACCTCGAAGGTTTCCAGCAGGCGCAAAACCTGCACGTATTCCCGCTTTCCCGGCTTGCCCATTCTGCCTTCAAGCAATCGATGCAGGGTTGCGAAGACATCTGGTAGACCCCAGCCCTGCAACGGAGCGGCCTGATCCAAAGCGCCCACTTTCTGTTCGATCAGCGGTAGGAAGTGCAGCGGGTCAAAGATCATATCAGCCGATGCGTAGGACCGCTGATGCCGTGCAATCACCTCATTGCCACACCCGATAATGACCTCATGGACAAAGCCGCGCACGTGGACGTCGTGATGCGCATACGCCACCGGCACAGAGTAATCATTGCCGCGATAACGCACCATTGAGATCGATGTGGCCCGCGTGCTGACGTGCTCACAAGCTTCATATTCCGCGACAGGCAAACCCATCAGCGCATCCAAGTCCGACATCAACCGCTCGCCGATGGTTTGATTGTGTCCCCGAAGCTTGTCACCCTGGCGTTCCAAACACTTCGACTCCAAATGAGCGTTCAGATCATCAAAGCTGTCATAACGCGGCGCAGGCACCATGAAGTTGCGGCGGGTATATCCGACCATACCCTCGACATTGCCTTTGTCATTGCCCCGCGCGGGCCGCCCGAACTTGTCATCAAACAGGTAGTGCGATTGCAGTTCTGTGAACCGACGCGTCCGGATACGGGTGCGATCACCCAAAATCCGTGCAACGGCGATCTTGGTGTTGTCGTAAAGAATGGTTTGGGGAATGCCGCCGAAGAATGCAAAGGCTGACACATGACCGTCGCAAAACGCTTCCGTCGTCTCAGCAGGATATCCCTTCACAAATACCGCATCAGAATGCGGCAAGCTCATCACAAAGAAGTGGATTTTGCGTTCTACACCACCAATCACACCCAGCGTCTCGCCAAAATCTACCTGCGCATGGCCCGGACGATGCGACAACGGCACAAACACCTCTTTGGTCCGCCGTTTTTGCTCGCGCACGTAATAGGTCACCGTCGTGAGGCTGCCTGCGTATCCGTGTTCGTCGCGCAACCGCTCAAAGATACGTTTGGCCGTGTGGCGCTGCTTTTTGATCAGGGCTTTATCTGTGCGCAAAATCTCATCAATGACACCGACATAACCATCAAGCGTTGGTCGCAGTGGGGCTTCTGAACGGCGATATCCTGGCGGCACCGCATGACGAAGCATCTTCGCTATCGTCTTGCGGTCCTTGTTGAAATAACGGGCCGCCGCACGAACAGACATACCATCCTTCAAACAGGCACGGCGCACACGACTATAAATATCCACAGAATACATCTCCCGCCCTCCGATAACTCGAAGGGCACAAACTGGCGGACTTTTACTCCGCTACAACTGCGCTATGCAGCCGCTTCTGTGGCCCATTATTGCTCCGCGTTTTACAGTCCAGTCTCGCGTATCGAAGTGAACCATCTCGCCCTTTGCGGCAGCCCAGAACAGG
>NZ_CALJXO010000140.1:0-21052 GCF_937988555.1 uncultured Boseongicola sp.
AAGAGTAGAAAGAGAACGAATAGGAACAGAACGATCGCGTAAAGTTCGGTCATTGGCCTATTCCCCGAAGCTTTGATCGACAAGATCGCGGCCAATCCGGTGATTACCCCGGAAAACGACCGCAACGAGATTGTCCAGAAATGCGATACCCAGAATTGCGCCACCCAAAACCATGACCGATTGGGGGATCCATAGTGGTGTGGCGTCCTGGGCCTGGCTAACCTCGTTGAATTTCCACGACCAAAAAGTGAACCAATAAGCGTAATATACGAAATACCAGATAATGGTGGTCGCAATGCCGAAGCACCAGACCTCTAGCGCCCATTTGATGCGTGGGTTTACGGCGTTCAGTAGGATCGACACACGGATATGAGCGCCTCGGTTCAGGGCGCTGGCAAATGCTAGGAAGCTGGCGGCGGCCATGAAGTAGCCCGCGTAATTGGGCGCGCCTGGAAAGATTTCGCCGGTCCAGCGGGCAATCATCTGCGCGACAATCAGTAACAAGATCGCCACAAGGCAAAGTGCTGCGGCCACGCCAGAGGCTTTGTAGAGCCAATCCAGCAACGTCCGTAGCGGGCCAGTTTCTTCTGTCATGGGGCTGCCTCATAATTCGAGAATGAGTGGGGGCGCCGTTCATCTGGCGCCCCCACTCGATAGATTTTTTTACTGCGCTGCAGCTGCTTTGGCGCGGTAAGCTTCGACGATGGCGGCGCCTTCTTCACCGGAAGCCTCCAGCCATTCGGTGGTCATCGTTTCACCAATGGCACGTAGTTCGTCCATCAACGCATCGCCCGCGGGTGCGACGGTCATCCCGCCGTCACGCAGGCCCTGCAGGGTAAAGCCAGTATATTCACGCGCGCGCCAAGTGCCTGCATATTCGGCGATCCCGGCACAGCCACGGATGATGTTCTGGTTAGCCTCGGACGTGTCGGTCCAGACATCAGCGTTCACCATCACATAGTTGCGCGGCAACCATGCATCGACTTCGTAGAAGTGGCTCAGGCTCTCCCAAACGCGGCGGTCATAACCTGTGGACCCGGACGAAACCATCGACGAGGCGACACCAGTTGCAAAAGCCTGGCTAATCTCAGCTGCTTCGATGGTCACCGGCAGCATGCCGGTCAGCTCGGCCAGTCGGTTGGTCGCGTTGTTGTACGAACGGAAGCGGATGCCGGCCATATCAGCGACGGTGTTCACCTCTTGGTTAAAATAGAGGCCCTGCGGCGGCCACGGCACCGAATAGAGGAGGTGCAGGTTCTGGCTTTCCAACAGCTCGGAAATGGTTGGCTCTGCGGCCTCCCAGAGCATCGCATGTTCGTCGAAAGACCCGACAAGGAATGGGATCGAGTCAAACCCAAAAAGCGCATCTTCGTTCTGGTGGCCCGACAGCAAGCGCTCGCCAATCGGGACCTGACCAGTCTGGATCGCGCGTTTGATATCCGCGCCGGCGAAAAGCGAGCCGGACGGATGGGTCACAATCTCAATGTCGCCGCCTGTGCCTGTCGTCACACATTGAGCGAACTCCGCGCCTGTGACCGAATGGAAGTTCGATCCGGAATAAGCCATCGGCATATCCCACGTATCGGCGAATACAGGCGCCGCGACAGCAACTGCCGCAGTTGCGACTGTCAGTTTCAACATCTTCATTTTTTTCTCCTTGCTGACTTTTTGGTCTTTTGTTGGTTAGGCCCGCGCAAAACGCGCGGGGTCGTAAGGGGCCATGTCCATATTGGGGCGGTGGCCAGTCATCATCTGTGCAATAAGGCGCCCAGTTTTTGGTCCTCCGGTCAAGCCGATATGGTGATGGCCAAACCCTACATATACGCCCGTACCACTGACTTGCCCGATCAGTGGCAGACTGTCAGCTGGGGCCGGGCGGTGGCCTTGCCACTCAATCTCGCCTTTAGCACGCAGATTGGGAAAGGCTTTCTTCACTTCTTTGCGCAACAGCGCAAAGGGAGCGGCTGAAGGTCCAGCCTTTAGCCCGCCAAATTCAACCACACCTGCACATCTTAGGCCGGCGGCCATCGGCGTTGCCACAAATTTACCGGCGGCCACCATGATCGGCATAGCGGGACCACCATCTGCGCCCTCAAAGACGACGTGGTAGCCACGCTCGGTTTCCAGCGGGATCGTTAGGCCGAGCCTCTTCATCAGTGGTTTCGACCACACGCCCGTGGCTAGAACGACGTCGCTGCAGGAGATCGGGCCCGTAGTGGTTTCGACCGCACTGACTTTGCCATCTGTGAACGAAAAATCCTTGACCTCAGCTTGACGCAACATGCCGCCAAGATTCTGAAATTCCACAGCTAATGCAGAAACATATCCCCCTGGATCACGGATAAACCCGTGATCTTTCATCACCGCTAGGCAGCCCACAGCGGGACCCAAGTTCGGCTCATAGTCGCGTGCCGCGCCACCTTCGATCAAGTCAGGCTCGAACCCCGCCTCACGCCGCAGGCCCCAGACATAGCGGTCAGCCTCAAACGCGGCGCGGTCGGCATAGGCAAACGTATAGTCGCTATCGACGATCCAATCCGCAGCTTTGGTGCCATCGGCTAGTGCGTGGTGCTGCTCAACGCCGTCAGACACGATTGGTGTTAGTCCATGGGCAATTCGACGGGTGTCCGCGTCATTGGCATGCCCCAGATATTTCACCAGCCAAGGCAGCAATCTTGGTAAATAGGACCAGCGCAGGAACAGCGGAAAATTTGGATCAAGCGCGTATCTTGGCCCTTTGCGGATCAGACCGGGGACAGTCACAGGAACCATTGAGCAATTGGCCAGAACACCCGCATTTCCGTAAGATGTCCCCTGACCTGGGGCGCCCCGGTCGATCAATGTCACTTCGATACCAGCGCGGCGCAGCCAGATTGCGGTTGAGACACCAACGATACCCGCGCCAATCACGATTGTATGAGGTTTTGCGCTCATGCCGCGAGCCCGGCGCGGTTGACCGAGAAACGCTCCAGTGCGAGCGGGTTCACATCAACGCCAAGTCCAGGGCTATCCGGCACCACCACTTTCCCATCTTCAACGGGGAATGGGTTTGCTAGAATGTCGTCCGTCAGGAAGTAGCTGGCTTGGTAGAACTCGCAGCCAAGAGTGATCTCTGGCGTTGCCGCGATCATGTGGGCGCCTGCCAGATGCGCCAATCCGCTCTCAAACATGTCGCCCCCATAAGCCGACCATCCGCCTGCATGGGCCATCCGCGCTACCGTCTGCGCCCGGGTCAGCCCGCCTGATTTCATAATCTTGATGGATACGCCGTCAGCCAATCCCTGACCCATTGCCTGCAGCATATCTTCGGGCCCAAACACACTTTCGTCGGCCAACAGCGGCACATCAATACTGTCGCGAATCCGCGCCATCAGATCGCGCAGATGCGCCTTGACGGGTTGTTCGATAAAGGTCGGCTGAAACTGCGCCACATCGCGGACACAGGCCAGCGCCACGTCCTGATGCAGGCCCTGATTGTAATCGACGCGAATCTCAAAATCAGCAAAATCCTGACGCAGGCGTTCCAATCGCATGATGTCAAACGCATGGTCCTTGAAGCCGGTTTTCAGCTTAATGATGCGCACACCATCCTCGCTTAGCCGTGACATCAGCTGGAGATCCTTATCGAAATCGGGATTTGCGATCGAACAAGACAGCGGAATTCGGTCTCGGAACCGCCCGCCAAGCAGCGCCCAGACGGGTACGCCTGCGATTCGGGCCCTCAGGTCGAACAGTGCTGTATCCAACGCCGCCTTTGCCTCGGTGCAATGTGCGACAGCCACTTGGACATCCGCCATGATCGAAGCGTGATCCCCGACACGGCGTCCCAAAACCAATGGGCGCATATAGCGATCAAGAGCGGCAAATGTCGCTTCGGCCGAACCTGTGAACACAACCCAGGGCGACGCCTCTCCGTAGCCCTTCACACCACCTTCGGATGTCAGTCGCAACACTACCAAATCAACCGCATGTTCGACCGATCCAATACCGTGATCCCGCCGAGCGCTGACTGGCACCGAAAGATGCCAAAGTGCGAAACCTGTCACCCTTTGATCTAATTCCGACATGTGCTCCCCTTAGCCGGTCCACCGTGCCTAGAGGGTGGCATCATTTCAAATACGGAATTGTGATGCATCCATCACAAGAAATGATACCCTTATTCCATGTCTATTCGATTTCGGCAGCTGCAAGCCTTCCACGCGATTTATGAAACCGGCACCGTCACAGGGGCCGGCGCCCTTTTGGGCATCTCGCAACCCGGCATTTCGAACCTGTTGGCCCAGCTGGAACGTGAAACCCGCTTCAAGCTTTTCGCGCGCGTCAAGGGCCGCTTGATCCCGACGCCCGAGGCTGGGGTTTTATATCAGGAGGTCGATACCGTCGTGCGCGGCATCGATCACGTGTCGCAAGCCGTGGTTGACTTGCAGAACAAGCAGGGTGGTCAGCTACAGGTCGCGTCGCAACACGCCATGTCATTCGGGTTCATACCCAAACTGATAGCGCGCTTCGCGCAGGGTCGGCTCGATATGTCGATCTCTTTCCAGTCGCAATATTCCTCGAAGATACAGGAATGGGTGATGGCGGGCCTTTTCGAGATTGGTGTGTGCGAAATGCCACTGTTGTATGACGCCTTCGAGCACTACCCTTTTAGTGTCGAAACACTTTTGGCGATGCACCCTGAAAACCCGCTGGCCAGGTACGATGTCCTGACCCCAGAGCTTTTAGAGGGCGAGCCCTTCATCGTCATGGGCCCCGATCATATGACGCACCGCCGCACACGCGAGGCGTTTCAAAATGCTGACGTTCCTTGGCGCACGCGGATCCACACACACCTGTTCAAGAACAAGCTGAGCTTTGTGAAGGAAGGCATAGGCGTTGCGCTCCTTGATCCGTTTACCCTAAATTTTGATGAAGCCGGCGGGGTCGTCGTCCGGCCATTCCGTCCACAGATCATGATGGATATGATGGTCATCACTTCGCGCGACCGGCCCTTGTCAGCCTTGGGGCAAGAATTTCTGGACCTGCTACTGGAGGAGCTTGAGCAATATCGGGCCACGCTTGATCTGGCGGCGAAGTAGCGGGTCAGCCCATCCAACGGCGCACCGGTGCGGCGGACTCTTCCAGCGGTTGGGCGATCACGTCGACCAGCGTCGGGCCATCGTGGTCGATCGCGTCTTTCAGAACCGCATGCAGTGTGGTGGGGTCCTCCACGCGCCAGGATTTCACGCCGTAGGCCGCAGCAACGGCGGCGTGATCGACGCGATTGAAATCGACGTTATAATACCGGGCGCCCTTGTCAGCCATCTGACTGGCTTTAATCCATCCAAAGTTCGCGTTGGAAAAGACCACGTAGGTGATATTTGCCCGCACACGCGTTACCGTTTCCAACTCTCCACAGGTGAACCCGAAAGACCCGTCGCCCATCAATGCGACGGTCTTCGATTCGGGCCGTCCGAACCATGCGCCAAGCGACGCCGACATGGAGTACCCAAGTGCCCCATGGGCGCGATTTGTAATGAAGAACCGACCGGACCGCGCCTGTTGGTAATAGGCGGAAAAATAAGGGCAGCTGGTGCCCGGGTCCGAGACGATTGTGGCGTCTTCAGGCAATAATCGACTGAGGGTTGCGACTACGCGTTCAGGGCGGATTGGGGCCTCGGTGCTGTCTGCCAGGTATTGGAACCGGGCAAATTTCCGCGCTTTGATGTCGGCTACAGCTTTGGCGCCGCCAAAGGTCGTCCCACCTAGCCCCCGCGCATCAAGCGCTGCATTCACTGCAGCCAATGATAAGCGCAGATCTCCCACCACGCCAACTTCCGTCGGGTAATTCGCGCCGATCACCATCGGGTCAGTATCAAAATGCACGATCCGCGCACCGGGTTTGGGCGCCTCCCACCGGGCAGTTGTGGTGGACCCTGCACGACAGCCCATGAAAATTACCAGATCTGCGGCTTCCATCGCATCCCATGTCTCATCTGTGCCACCGTTTGAACCAACGACACCTAGGGATTGCGGGTGAGTGTCCGCCAGCGATCCCTGCCCAGAAATCGACGTCGCAACTGGAATGTCGAGCCTGTTGGCGAGCCGCGCCAACTCATTCATCGCCCCTGCGATCACGACGCCACCACCACAAACTATCAGAGGTGATTTGGCCGACAGTATCACGTCAATCGCCTCCTCGGCCGCTCCCGGTTCTGGCCCTTGTGGATATGCAGGAAAGCTTTGGTGTTTGGGGTCGGCCCATATGTCAGCCGGGTCTACCGGGTCATATTGGATGTCATAGGGTAGACCAATATGCGCCGCCCCCGACCGCCCTGTGGTCATCGCGCGGAAAGCAGTGCGAACCATACGGGGAATATGCGCGGCTTGGACAATGACGGTGTTCCATTTGGTAAGTGGCCGCATCAACGCGTTTTGATCTACCTCGGTTAACGGATACTTCCCATACGTTCCAACAGAGATATCGGTGGTGATGCCCAACACAGCATATGAGCTTTCCGACGCTTCTATCAGACCTGGCAGAATATAAGTTGCCCCACCACCTGACGGCCCTTCGGCGACGCCGGGACGCCCCGTCACGCGGGCATAGCCATCGGCCATATAGGTCGCGGAACGCTCGTCGCGGGTCAGGACATGGCGGATGTCTTTGCCGATCGACCTCATCGCATCGTAGAACGGCAGCGAGGTATCGCCACACAACCCAAACACATGCCGCACGCCATGAGCCTTGAGCATTTCCACAAGCGCATCGGCGCCATTCATTTGGTTCGACATGGGAGAGGTCCTTTGCAGGGAAGTATTACTTTCTGTATACAGGCTAATATATCTTACATAACTCAAGCTGATCTTTCACGGTGCCACCAAAGCCGTCCAACTGGAACTGCCATGCCCGAAAAAAATGTAGACCGTCTGGCTGCGCAACTGCGCCGGATGGCGGTTGAGATTAAAATCAAGCCAGATGAGCGTATCCGCGAGGGTGAGATGGCGGGCCTTGTCTCGGTCAGCCGCACGCCATTGCGAGAGGCGTTGAACCGGCTCGTATCTGAAGGGTATTTGAGGGTCACTGGGGGGCAGGGGTTCTTTTGCCGGTCCCTTACACCCGAGCGCATTCTTGATTTGTACCAAGCCCGCGCCGCCATTGAGTGCGCGGCAACGCGGTGGCGCGCGCCAGCGAAGATCAGTTCGCCGAGCTTGTCGCCAACCTTGATGCGGCAGAACCGCTTTATGATCGAACCAATAACAGGCTGCGGATTCCGGAGGCGGATGAAGCGTTCCACGTGGCGCTTGTACGCCTGTCTCGCGATGCAGAGTTGGAGCAGATGCTGGCCAATATCACGGGGTGCATCCGGTATGTCCGAATGATCGGCCTGAAGATCCACGACAGTGCGCAAGGGCGCATGGCGGCGTATCGTGTGATCCTCGCGGGCATGATCGCGCGCGATTTGAAGGCAAGCTCGTCCGCGCTCCGATGTCACATAGAGACCCGCAAAAAAGACGCCACACATTCGGTTCGAGACGCATTTTCCCATATCTATGTCCAAGCAGGCTGAAGATGACAAAGACACTTGGAGGCAAAACGGTTTACGGCGCGTCGATTGGCATTCTTATGTTGGAAACGCGATTCCCGCGGATCCCTGGCGATATTGGCAATGCACTGAGTTGGCCATTTCCAGTCCACTATCGTGTTGTCCGCGGTGCCACGCCAGACAATATCGTGCGTGGCGACCCGACCGAGCGTATGGATGATTTCATCGCCGCTGGGCGTGATCTTGTCGATATGGGATGCGACGGGATTGCGACCAACTGCGGGTTTCTGGCGTTGTTGCAGGATGAAATGGCAGCGGCTTTAGGTGTTCCTGTGGCAACCTCTGCGTTGATGCAGGCACCGATGGTACAAGCTACGTTGCCGCCCGGACGCCATGTCTCAATCCTTACGATTTCCGAGGCGACCCTAGGGCGTGCGCATCTGCAGGCCGCAGGTGTGCCGGCCGACACACCGGTGGTTGGAACAGACGCCGGTCAAGAATTCACCCGCGCTGTTTTAGGCGATGAGCAAGAGATTGATTTCGCCGCATGCCGCACTGATTTGCTGGATGCGGCGGCCACTCTGACGCGCATGCATCCACAGACCGGAGCAATTATTTTGGAATGCACGAATATGGTTCCGTATGCGGCTGATATCCGGCTCCAAACGGGGCTACCTGTATACTCGATCCACAGCTTTCTGACGTGGTTCCAGTCCGGACTCATGCCGCGTCGCTTTGCGGTTGATTTTGATGATCCGCGAGCGCGATTTTAGACGCAAAGGGTGCTGTTAGAGGACGCTTGATTAAGACGGGCAGGGCATCTGTCTAACTTCGGATGATGATAAAAAACTGGACTGTCAGATTAAACTCATCTGTCAGAGTTTAGAGAGGAATTTCGGCCGCTTTCGCGGCACTTTGTTTGGTGATCATTAAACAAACAAAGAAATTATGTCCGAGCTTAAACGCTCAGGGCGGCGATAGAACGAGCAGATCCGTTTAATCTGACACTGCCGGAACATTGAATAAGTAGATAGCAGCCTACCAAAGCACGGTCACGACCAGTAAAGTGGAAAGCGGGTAGATGAAATCTCTCACATTAGCTCCCACTACATGCTCCGCTATGTCAACTCGTCAGCAACTCGCGCGGGCAGTCGGAAAACGTGTTCGCGCCGCTTTTGGTCACCAAAAATGTTTCACTGACAACCAGGCCGAACTTTTCGAGCCAAAGTGCCGGAATACAATGGAATGTCATATTCTCTTCCATCACTGTTGTGTCACCTGCACGTAGCGAACAAGTGAGTTCGCCCCAAGTTGGTGGAAAACCAATGCCCACCGGATAACCAATCCGGCTATCCTTTTCGATGCCCTGCTTCGAGATCACCTTTTCCCATGCTTTTGCCATCTCCTGACATTCAACTCCCGGCTTGACCACATCAAGTGCAGCTTCCAGCCCTTCGCGAATGACTGCTGTGGTGTCGACCAGCTCTTTAGGGGGCTTGCCAACATAGACACAGCGCGAAAGCGGTGTGTGATAGCGATGCCGGACGCCACCCATTTCGATGTAGAAAACTTCACCTTCTTCAAGCGGAGCATCTGTCCAGCTCAAATGCGGCGCAGAAGCCGCTTCGCCGACCATCGCGTTTGGCGGCTTGCACGGAAAGGTGCCACCAAACTCGGGGGTTCCAGACGTCGTCACACGATAGATTTCTGCCATCACATCACATTGGCGAACCCCGGGGCGCACTAGTTTGCGGGCGCTGTCCATTGCCAGTGTCGCGATTTGGCCCGCCTGCCTCATATATTCGATCTCTTGCGCCGATTTTGTCATCCGCACATGGTTTACCAGAAGAAACCCATCAACGAATTCCCCTTGCCCAAGCCCATTGGTCAAAATACGGTTCCATTTTGCGGTGTAGTAGTAGTCGTCCTGTTCTGCAGCAACTCTTCCTTTATGCCAGCCCTTATTCTTCAGGACTTCAACTAGATATACCATCGGATGAAGATCAGGGGTGCCAACATATTTATCGGGATATGCGATGATATTTTCGTCCCCCATAAACGCCGTAAGCTTTGCGCCAACTGCATCCATTTTGCGGCCAAACCAAATTGGTTCCTCTGCATCTAACGAAACAACAACCATCTGAGGTGTGTAAAAAGACCATCCATCATAACCAGTGACGTAGAATTGATTGGCAGGGTTCGAAATCAGCAACACTTCGATACCCTTGGCACGCATCGCCTCTTTGACCTGGGCAACACGGCGACGATACTCTTCAATTTCAAAAAGTAGCTTCAAATCCTAGCCTCCGCTATGTTCAAAATTAAAGCGCTGTTTAAGTTCCATGCCATATATTAAATTCAAGTTATCAATATCATAACCTAAAGCGCATGTTCTATCCAAACCTAAGCCAAAAAAGGAGATCTTTTCCGCGTTTTGTGGTGTTGGCAGCGTCTGCGAAATAGTGCGTCGGATGAATTTGACGCAGTCAGCAGTAAGCAAAACGAATATTAATATGGAAGAGTCTGCCCGCCCCGCAAAGCGTCAGAAAACAAGTGGTCGCTACTTTCAGGTCGGAAAATGTGCGCACCTCGCACACTTCGCCGACAGGCGGTCCAGTTCCGGGCCGCGCGCATCGCCGTGCGACAACACCTCGGACAGACGTCCTACGGATGCGCTCGCCCACGCGTAGTTCCTGTAGTGATGCGCCGTGTCCGTCATGAAACATGTTTTTAAATGTGCGCCTGGTTCTGAGACCTCTCAACCGATTTACGAAGCGACGAGTCCACCGTACCAACGTTTCCGCAAAACTTCGCGATGGACGCCGCCCGCTCCCCTGCGCTACATCACCGCGTAGACAAAGGGGCGCATAGCATGAAACAACTTCCCGGCATTGTTGTAACCGGCGCATCGGGCCGCATGGGCCAGATGTTGATCCGCACTATTCAGGCCAGCGATCAGGCGCGGCTGTCGGGCGCTATTGAGCGCAAAGACCACGCGTGGGTCGGGTATGATGTGGGTTCGGCCATGGGCGGGGCCGCCCTTGGCATCACCGTTACCGATGATCCGCAAGAGGCATTTTCTGCAGCCGATGCCGTGATCGATTTCACGACGCCCGCAGCCACGGTGGAATTTGCCGCCCTCGCCGCAAAGGCCCGTGCCGTGCATGTGATAGGCACCACAGGGATGAGCGACGACGACATTGCCAAACTCAAACCCGCCGCGCGCTACGCCACGATCATCCGCGCCGGTAATATGAGCCTGGGCCTGAACCTGCTTTTGCAACTGACCAAACAGGTCGCTGCGGCTCTGGACGAAGATTTCGACATTGAAGTGATCGAGAGCCATCACAATCAAAAAGTTGACGTCCCTTCAGGCGCTGCCCTGATGCTGGCCGAAGCCGCAGCAAAAGGGCGTGGCGTTGACCTGAACGCTGTGTCCGACCGGGGCCGCGACGGAATCACCGGCAAACGTGAGCGCGGCCATATCGGATTTTCCGCCATTCGCGGTGGCGATATCGTTGGCGAACATGATGTTATGTTCGCCGCTGCAGGTGAACGCATCATCCTACGCCATATCGCCAGCGATCGCGCGCTTTTTGCCCGCGGCGCACTCAAGGCCGCTCTTTGGGGGCTAGGCCGAAAACCGGGCGAGTATGACATGTTGGATGTGCTTGGGTTGAGCAAGACTTCGCCTTGATTCCACGAGTCTGACCGAACAATACTGATCCGAATGGCGTACAGCTGTGTTGTCAGAGGAAACTGACTTTAGTCGGGCGGGGTGGCGACCTAGCTTCGCGGCCTGACAAAACGCTCTCCATTTCGCTACTTCAAAACCAGCCCCGAGATCATTCGCCCGGCGGTGATGCTGTACGTCCGGTTCCTATTTTCGCTGCGAAATGTGGAGGATCTTCTGCATGAGCTTGGGATCGAAATAAGCCATGAGACGGTCTGGACACTGGATATTCTATCCTGGGTTGCTGCGATGGAGGCGATTTCGCATTGGGCGGCCCATGTGGGCGCCAGAACAGTTGTCGAGCAGCCTTAAGTGTGAGTTCGTGCTCAAGGACGCTTGAGGATGTAATCTGGCTCGATCCTTGACGCGGCTATCGGGTCGGCCACATTGTGCCCCGCAAAAAAACCGTAGTCCGCGATAAGCGCGGTTTTCAGGCCTGCGGCTTGCCCCCCAAAAATGTCCGTGTGCAGGCTGTCGCCGACCATCAATGTGCGGGCTTTGTCGACCTTTCCCAACGGCGCGAAGGCAAGGTCGAAGATGTTACCAAAGGGCTTGTCAAAGAATTGTGGCTCTATCCCGGTTGCATCGGCCAAGCGATGCGCGAAAGCTCCGGGTTCTGTAGAGAACTCTGTTTCGCGTGGCGCGACGATGTCGGGGTTGGCGACGTAGACAGAGCGGGGTGCGCGTCTGAGGGATGCTTCCAGCAAGTCTTGGCGGACTTCGGTCCAAACCGCACTTCCCAACAGGACGAAGGCCTCAGCGGCATCATACTGCGCGCTGTCCTCGGCCAGGTAGGTCATGTCGAAGGCTTCGATATCTTCGCGCCCGAGGCTTTCGGCGGCCATCAGGCCCCATTTAAGTGGGGGAGCCCTGTGCAAGCGCATTGAGCAGTGTTTTGCGGCTGGTGATCACGTCTTCGGGGTCGAAATTATATCTGAGGCACGCGTATTTTCCATCGGTTTGAATGGGGATATCCGGCGGCGTTTGAGACAACGATGACGCGCTTTCCGGCCTTTTGAAGGCCCACCACGCGCTCGGGCACGCCGGGGATTGCTGTTTCGCCAATGTTGAGAACACCGAAGGCATCAAGAAGGAAAACGTCTACATCGTCGGCAAGCGCATCGAGATCGGGAAGGCCTTGACATGCTGCCGAACGGGTACCGGCAGGCAAACGATGCCGTACGGCCTCATAAGCCGCAAACGCCTCTTCCATGATCAAATGATTGCGCCTCGAACCTTCGCGGACACCCATTCGGAGATGATGACCGCCACAAGGATCACCAGCAAGATCAGCGAGACCTGGGGCCACGCGAGCACGTTGAGCGAGGACGACAATTGCAGGCCGATACCACCGGCGCCAACCAGTCCAAGGACGGTCGACTCGCGGATGTTAATGTCCCAGCGAAACACGGCGATACCCGCAAAGGCTGGCATGATTTGCGGCACGATGCCAAAGGCCATGACCTGCCAGCGCGAGGCCCCGGTGGCCTTGATCGCCTCGACCTGGCTTTCGTCGATTTCCTCGATCGCTTCATAGAGAAGCTTGGCGCAAAAGCCGATCGAGCGGATCGCGATGGCGATGACGCCTGCGAAAACGCCGGGGCCAATGATCGCGATGAGCAAAAGCGCCCAGATCAGCGAGTTGATCGAGCGGGTCGACACGATGATCAGCAGCGCGATGGGGCGAATGAGGAAGCGAGACGGGGTGGTGTTGCTTGCCGCGAGGAAGGCGACGGGCACCGCAAGGATCAGCGCGAAGATCGTGCCCAAGGTGGCGATGTTCAGCGTGTCCCAGATCGGCTTGCCCAGTTGGGTGATATATTCCCAGCGTGGCGGCGTGGCGCGGGTCCAGATGTCGTTGGCGATGCGCGGAGCATCCCAGACAAAGAACCACGTGGTCGAATCCGAAATCCGTTGCCAGCAATAGGCGAAGATCACGATGCCGATGAGCCAGAGAACCCAGTGGAACAGACTTTCGCGCTGGGTGCGGCGTTGCCAGAGTTTGAGATCACCTGCGTTTTTCGTGGGCATTATTGCACCCTCGCCCGGATGATGCCGGACAGGTATTCAAGCGCCATGACGATGACGATGATGATGATCAGGATCGCCGCTGCCGTGTCGTATTCGTAGCGGTCAAAGGCGGTGTTCAGGGTGGCTCCGATGCCGCCCGCGCCGACGATGCCAAGGATCGCGCTTTCGCGGAAGTTTATATCCAGGCGATACATCGACAGGCCAATGAGGCGCGGCATGACCTGCGGCTGGACCCCATAGTTGATCCATTGGGCCCAGCGTGCGCCGGAGGCTTTGATCGCTTCGGCCTGCACCTTGTCCATGCTCTCGATGTCTTCGGCCAGCAGTTTCGACAAGAATCCGATGGTGGCAAAGCTGAGGGTGAGGAAGCCCGCGAGGGGGCCAAATCCGAAGATGGCGACCAGGAGGATGGCGACGATGATCTCTTGCAGCGCGCGGCTGATGGCGATGATCGAGCGGCAGATGAGGTAGACCGGCAAAGGGGCGACGTTGCGGGCGGCGCCAAGTGCGATGGGGATTGAGATGGCGATGCCCACGACCGAGGACGCGACGGTCATAATAATACTTTCAAGCATACCCCAATAGATATCTGTCGAGCGCGATGTGAAGTCCGGCGAGGTGAACGCGAGGACGAATTTCTTGCCACGATCGAGGCCTTCGTAGACGCGCATCCAGTTGACTTCGGTCGTCATATAGGAGGCGATGAGATAGGCGACGAATCCGCCGATCAGAGCCCAGCGCAACCACGGGCGCTGCACGAAGGCGGGTTTTCTCCACGGTTTGCCGGCGCGGGTCTCGATTTCGAAGGCGATGTCACTCATAGAGCGGCCACCGCGTCGTCGTCGTCGTCGACGGCTTCGATGGTCGCTTCCCAGTCTTCTTCACCGTAGATTGTGGTCAGGACCTCGGGTGTCAGACCCTCGGGCGGACCGTCGAATTCAACGGCGCCAAAGCGCAGGCCGATGACGCGCTGCACGAACATCTGCGCGAGGGCGACGTCGTGGATGTTGATGATCGCAGCAAGGCCACGTTCTTTGCACAGCTCGCAGATCAAGCGCATGATTTGGCGCGATGTTTTGGGGTCAAGCGAAGCGGTGGGTTCGTCGACCAGCAAGACGGCGGGATTTTGAATGAGGGCGCGGCAGATGCCGACACGTTGGCGCTGACCGCCGGAGAGTTCATCAGCGCGCTTGTCGGCCATATGGGCAAGGCCCACGCGATCCAGAAGACGAAAGGCTTCGTCGACGTCCGACTGTGGGAACCGGCGCAGAAAACTGCGCCAGAATCCGACATAGCCAAGGCGGCCGGACAGAACGTTTTCCATGACGGACAGGCGTTCGACCAGCGCGTATTCCTGAAAGATCATGCCCATGCGGCGACGTTCGCGGCGCAGCGCGCCTGAAGAGAGGCCGGTGAGTTCCACATCGGCGAGGTAAACCTTGCCCGAGGTCGGTTCGACCAATCGGTTGATGCAGCGAATGAGGGTGGATTTACCAGCGCCCGAGGGGCCGATCAGGGCCAGAACCTGACCCTCCGGGATGTCCAGATCGACCGCTTTCAAAGCCTGATCGCCTGTTTTATACGTTTTTACGAGCTTCTCAAGCCGCAGCATGAAAGCCTCCCCACCCCAAGTACTGTTGTTGGAAAAGGCGGACCCTAAGGCCCGCCCCATCAAGGATTATTCGCAGGCGTAGCTGACGCCATTGGCCGTGTCGATCTTGCGGATCACGTCCCAGAAATCCATGTAGTTCATATCGATGAACTGCGCCTCGTTCGATTTCGAGAACTCGGCCTGAAACGCCGTACCTTCCCAGTCGAAGCTGAAGAACGCTTCGCGGATCTTGTCCTGAAGATCTGGTGGCAGGTTGTGGACCACGCCGAATCCGGTCGTCGGGAAGGTCTGCGACTTATAGATCGATATGACCTGCTCGGCTTTGATCACATCGCGCGCGAGCATCCGCTTCATGACCGAGTTGGCGACAGCACCGGCTTGATAGTCCTTGTTGGCGACACCCAGAACCGTGTTGTCGTGTTTGCCCGAAAAGACGGGTTCGAAATCACGGTCAGCGACCATATCATAGTCGCCCTTCAGGATCGCCGACGGCGCCTTGAAGCCCGAGTTGGACGTGGGCGAGGAGAAGGCAAGCTGCTTGCCCTTGATATCCACTATGCCTTCGATTCCGGATCCCGGATAGGTGATGATTTCCATCTCGTAGCCGAAATGCCCATCGTCGGACGCCATGATCGCAAAGGGGCGAAAGCCGGCACAGTTTACAGCCAGCGGATTCGAACCGGTGTTGAAACCCGCGATGTGCAAACGGCCCGAGCGCATGGCTTCAATCTGAGCAGCGTTCGACTGAACAGGGAAATTTACTGCTTTCTTTCCAGTAACTGCAGTCAGATGGTCCATGAACTCCTGCCAGCCATCGCGATAAACGGCCGGATCCTCGACCGGCGTATATGCAAAGATCAGCGTATCAGGATCGACCCACTCGCTTGGATCTGTGGGGATGTCGGCAACGAGATCGCCGTCGACGTCGCAGAAGCGCGTATCCAGATCACCGCGCGGGCAATCCTGTGCGGCGGCGGGGCCAGCCAGAGTAACGACAAACGCAAACGCGGCGCCTGACAAAAGTGTATTCATTATTTTCATTATTAGTCCTCCCTGACCGCACGCTAACGGGGAGTCGCCGGGACAGAAAGCAGTTTTTTTGGCGTCCTTGCAAACCCATGTTTTGGCATGCGGCGATTTGGGGCCCGGTTCGCAGCTGCCGGAGATCGCTTGCTATAAAAAAGGCGGTATATGGACCGGAGATTTCCCTACCTTTGCTGCGACGCGCGTGATTTATGTTTGTTCATGCCAAGTGATCAAACACTTATCTTCGGAATTTTCGCAGTGCTGTTCGTCCTGCTGGTGTGGGGGCGTATTCGCTATGATCTTGTGGCGTTTGGAGCGCTTGTATTGGCGGCTGCATTGGGATTGGTGCCATCCGACAAGGTTTTTTCCGGGTTCGGGCATTCCGCCGTTGCGATCATCGCGCTTGTTTTGATTGTCTCGCGCGGACTGGTCGGATCGGGCGCGATCGAGAAACTGGCGTCGCGTTTGCTGGATGCCGAGCGCCCCCTTCCGTTTCACATTGCGATCATTGCGATTGTCGGCGCGGGCCTGTCTGCGATTATCAATAATGTGGCCGCATTGGCGATCTTGATGCCGCTTGATGTGGAAACTGCTGCGAAAGCGAAACGAGCTGTCAGTCAGACTTTGATGCCGCTTTCCTTCGCGACGATTTTGGGTGGCATGATCACTTTGATCGGGACACCGCCCAATATAGTTATTTCCGTATATCGACAGGACGCGCTTGGTGCGCCGTTTGGCATGTTTGATTTCGCCCCGGTGGGGCTCGCGGTCGCCATCGTTGGGATCACGTTCGTTTCGCTTATAGGCTGGAGATTTCTGCCGAAACGGGAAGGTGCGCATGAGCAGGAAGCGGAGTTCGCCAAGGGGCGCTACATCGCAGAGCTTCTTGTTGGTGAGAAAACGCTCGCAGAAGGCATAACTGTCGGCGATCTTTATCCGCTTGCGGAAGAGCATGACCTGCACATTCTAGGACTTGTCAGACGCGGCAAAAGGCTGCCGGGATTTGCTGCGCGTCAGGATATACGCGCTGGGGACTTTGTCGTCGTTGAGGGAGAGCCCAAATCCATCGAAGTTTTCATGGGCAAGGGCGCTCTGGAGTTCTCGGGTTCTGAGAAGCATTCTGGCGGCGTTACCTCTGGTGGCCTGACGTTAACGGAAGCTATTGTCCCGGACGGCGCGCGCATTGCCGGACGCACGGCGCGCGGACTGAAGCTTCTACATCTGCATTCGGTTACGCTTTTGGGCGTGTCGCGGAACGGAAAGCGGTTCCGCGATCGGGTCCGGCTTTTGACAGTCAAACCCGGAGACGTACTTTTGCTACTGGGAACGCCGGAACGCAACGCCGCTGCGGCCTCCTGGCTTGGTGTGCTTCCGATTGAAGGACGTGCGACGCAGGTCGTTCAGCGATCCAAGGCGGGTCTTTCCGTCGGGATTTTTCTGGCGGCGATAGGCGTTGCCGTGTTGGGCTGGAGTTCCCTGCCGGTCGCGCTTGCGGCTGCGGTCATTGGGTTCATTGCGGTCGGGCTTGTGTCGGGCCGCGAGGTTTATGACTCGATCGAATGGAAGGTCATTGTGCTGTTGGCGAGCCTCATCCCGCTTGCCGCGGCTTTCGAGGAGTCGGGCGGCGCTGAACTTATTGCGTTTCAAATTCTTTCGGTTACTGCAGGGTTCCCGGCTTGGGTTTCGCTTTTGGTTTTGATGGTCGTCACAATGACGCTTTCCGATTTCCTCAACAACGTTGCGACAACGCTAATCGCGGCGCCGATTGCTATCGGGTTGTCGACGGCAACGGGCACCAATCCAGATGCCTGGCTTATGGCGGTAGCAGTTGCGGCGTCTTGCGCGTTTCTCACGCCGATCGGGCACAAGAACAATACAATCATCCTTGGTCCCGGAGGCTATCGCTTTGGGGACTATTGGCGCATGGGATTGCCTCTTGAGGTGCTTGTCGTCGCGGTTGCGATGCCTGCAATCCTGATCTTTTGGCCGCTTTAGCGTTATTTTCTACAACTTGGTTGGCTTAGGGGGCGAAGAACCGGCAGTGTCAGGCGCGCCATATGCCGCACTGATTTACCGATGGTTTGTGTGTGTGAACCAATTGAATTATCTCGATTAAATGCTAGAACCGGGTTTCAAATTGCAATGAAGAAATAGATGAACTCTGATCCAAAAAACTCGGATGTCCGCTTTAACCAAGATTTTTCGCAGGCGGATTGCCCTGATGGGTCTTTCATTGCGTTCACGCGATCTGAATCGCGGGCGATTGGTGCTTTGGCTGAGCGCGCGGGGCGTTTGCTGACGCGCAACCAATTGCTTGATGCGGTGAGTGAGACGGGTTCGGAGAAGAACGACCGCAATATTGATTTTCTGATCAATCGGATCCGCCGCAAACTTGGCGACAACCCGAAAGAGCCGCGTTTTATCGCGACACGCTACGGTGAGGGATACGTTTGGGTTGCGAAAACTGGCCCGGTTGCGCGGGACCCTGGCGATGTTTTTCTGATTGTTGGCCCGGTGCAAGGCGCAAATTTGCTTTCGGATGCCCCTGGTTTTGATCAGGTGGTGGCCGAACACTTTGCCAAACAGCTTCGCGGGCTGCTGGGGCCTGATCAAAACGTGGTGGTTAAGGCCGACTTTGGGCTGGACAGCGGATCGGCAGTGGCCGGTCACTCGTTGGCCGTCCATCTTACCTTTTTTCGCGATGGTGGGAAAATGGAATGCGTGGTGAGTGCGAAATCCGCGCATTCTAATCGTATTCTCTATGTCACTCGATTTGATATTGCGCCGTTTGTGCGCAACGGGGCTGCCTTACAGGCTTATGCCGCGCGGATCGCGCCTTTATTACTTGCAAAAGCGTGGCAGGCGGACACAGAAACCGGGACAGACCATGTGCCTTTGCCCGTCGCCATGCACGAGGCTGGAAACAAGGCTGACAACGCTCAAATATCGTGGCCGCAAAACGATTTGCGCCTTCGGACTTTGCGTGCAGAACATCCCGACGATCCCTCGATTATGCTTATGTATGCAACGCACCTTCACACCAAATACGTCACGCGTGGACGCGACCTGTTCTACAAAGGGGAAGACAGTTGCGCGGTGGACGAAGCCGAGATCGAGCAGTTGGTGCTTGGTTCCCTGGATTATGCGCAATCGCGTCCCGAGTTGGCCATAATAGCCGCGAAACTTTTGTACTTTGTTGACCGCGGATACAAAAGTCTGGCTTTGCAGCTGGCGTCTGACGCTTTGCCGAAGTGTCGGTCAGTCGCGTCGTCCCTATCGATCGTGGGTCAGTTGCGTGGGTTTGTAGGAGATACAGACGCGGCGATCGAAAGCCTTACTCAGGCGAAACACCTGAGCATCAAAGGATCCCAGCACCATATTTATGTTCTGGTATTGCTCTGCCAGGCCTTGATGGCTGCCGGTCGACGCCGCGAATTGGCAGCAGTGCGGAGCGAACTTTACAAGGCGAGCCCCCTTGCTGCGGTGTTTTTTGAGCCGTTGTTTTCGGATCCGGTGAGCCCGTCGCTGCGTGCCCGAGGTGTCGCACTTGTTTTAAGTCGCCCGCGCGCTGTCGCTGTTTTGAAACATCTGCACTATGTGTCTGCCCGTCTCTATGAGCAGCCCGAGCACTCTGAAAATACGCTTCGCACTCCGATAAACCTGTTTGTGCGCCGCTTCGGTTCGGACGTGGTGCCAAATGAGATCAAAGCCTCGATCTCCGGACTATTTGAAAAGACGTGATCCGCAATCCGTTTTGGTTTCGAAAAAACAAACAATTCAAACATTCCTGCAACATTTGCATGCGAGCCATTTAGGTGGCGGCGCATTGAAGAGCAGGGCCATCGCATATTCGGACTGTCTTAGTCTTCCATTCTCCCATGATTGGTGAATGTGTGCCGGACCTGTTCGTCACTGCGCCGCCTTTTCATACGCTGGAAGCCGGCGCTCTTCCGGCGAACGGAAAGCAGGAGCTGGTTAGAACCGATACCCTGCGCGAACCCAGAACCGGGTACGTTCCTGCGGTGCCACGCCAGTGGGTTTGTCGAAGATATGCGTCAGGACGGCCTCGCCGACAAAATTGCCTTGGATGGTTCGCACGCCCAAGGACCCGCTTGACCATTGGTCGGTGCGCGACGGCACCACATCGTTTGCATTGTTCCAAAACCGCCCGACGTCGACGCCAAGATAGGCCTGTGTGAACAGAAAGCCGGTATCAGTGCGTTCCGGGGCTTGCAGGTTATAGGCCATCTCGACCCGTGTGCCGATGCATTGGTCGCCAAGGACATAAGTCTGATCAAAGCCTCGGGCATAGGAGTTTGTGCCATAGCCGCAGCGTTGCGAGACCGGGAGGCTGTCCGTGCTCCATTGTCCGATGATGCCAGCGTTGGCGACCCACATTTCGGACAAGGGAATAGAGGTTTCCGCGCTGAAGGATGCGCGTAAATACTCGGATGTTGCGCCCGGAGTCGAGGCCTGGCCATTGGAAGTCTCGGACGCGCCCAACGCATCCAAACCGACTGTGACGGCGGCTGCGAAACGACGCTGAAACAGATTTGGCAGGCCCTGTTGGTATAGGGTCGAAACACGCAAAAGGCGCAGGTCTTCGTCAATCACCTGCGTCCCAAACGCTGTGCCCGTGGCGCGCCGTGCTATGACTTCGGCGGTCGACGTAAGTTTCGCGTCGTTTTCCCTTTCGGCGGTATGGCGTATACCAACCGCACCGATAGAAAGCGTCCCCGATACATCGAACGCAAGATTGGCTTCGGTGCCAAGCGCGATGTTGGCATACGAGAGGTAGGCGATCCCTTCGGTGCGCGTACCAAGAGCCGGGAAGCGATAACCGATGCCGCCTGCGCGCAATTCCAGGCTGTCCTCGGCGGACGGACCCGCGATGACGCCAACGACATCAAGCTGGTCGCCGCTAAAAGCCATGTCAGGCTGGACATAACCTAGGCCCAGAATATTTGGGCCTATGTCTTCTGAGCCATATGTATCAAAAGTGAGAAAGGCCGTCGGTGCGTCCAGCTTGCGGATGCCTGACGTCGATCCCCGATCCACGCCCGCGGCCGGGTCGGTCACGTTGGATGCAAAGAACGACTGCGCGCTTGCAGGCAGTCCCGATGA
>NZ_CALJXO010000141.1:0-2799 GCF_937988555.1 uncultured Boseongicola sp.
TGGTCTGGCAAGTATTTGTCTCGGCGCCGATCTTAATGATAGCGGCACCGTTTTTTTGCCGCTTTATCAGTGATGTACAGCCGATCCATTTGTGGAGTCTGACGTTTCAGTTCGTGGTGATTGTGACTTTTGCCTTTGCACTTTGGCTTTGGTTGCTGTCGGTCTACCCGCCCGCAATCGTCGCTGCATTCAGCTTCCCGTCGCCGGTTTTCGGCGTATCTTTCGGCTGGCTGTTTTTGGATGAAGCTTTGGGACTGCCCGTGCTGGTAGCACTGGTTTTGGTGTCGGCCAGTTTGATATTGATTAGCCGGCCGGTTCAGGTGCCGCAGAAGGTCTGAGGCACGACTTCTTCTTCCAAAGGTGGCCGTGTGAGGTCTTCCATTTCTCCGGGGTTGGCAAAGGGCGTTGCTAGGGCCGTGTTGAGACGCTTGTACGGTGCAAGGTCGCCGGTGACAGCGGCTTGAATGGCCTGCTCGATGCGGTGTGTGCGCGCGATCACGGCGGGGTTCACGCTTTGCAGTTCGGCCACGCGATCTTCGGGGCTTGCGCCCTCGGTTTCGAGCCGGTCTCGCCAGCGCTGCTCCCAATCGTCATAGATTGACGGATCCACAAATTCGTCGCGGGCTTTGTGGCTGCCAAGCGCTCGGAAAGTATTTGTGAAGTCGGCCTGACCCTGTGCCATCAGATCGATCAGACCGTTGATCAAACCGTCGTCGTCTTCGGCCTTTGTTTTCAGGCCGATTTTAGCGCGGAATACATTGCGCCACGCCGTGCGGTACAGATCGGGGAAGCGGTCGAGGCTGGCTTGCGCCTTTTCGACTTCGCCGATCAACGGCAGCAACGAAGTGGCGAGTTGCGCGAGGTTCCACATTGCCATCTCGGGTTGGCGGCCATAGGCGTATCGGCCCTGTTGGTCGATCGAGGAAAAGACCTGCATGGGATGAAATCGGTCGATGTAGGCGCAGGGGCCGTAGTCGATAGTTTCACCAGAAACCGTCATATTGTCGGTGTTCATCACGCCATGGACAAAGCCGAGGCCCATCCATTTCGCGATAAGTTTCGCCTGGCGGTCAATGACACCGTCGAGGAAGCCAAGGGCTCCGTCCACTTCTGGATCATGGCGCGAGATAGCGTGTTCAGTGAGTGCTGCGAGGGCTTTTGTGTCTTTCTGCGAGGCGAAATACTGGAATGTGCCGACGCGGATGTGGCTGGCGGCAACGCGCGTCAAGACGGCGCCGGGATAGGGTGCCTCGCGTAATACAGTTTCACCCGTGGCGACGGCAGCGAGGGCGCGCGTAGTGGGGACGCCAAGGGCGTGCATGGCCTCGGAAACGATGTATTCGCGCAAAACCGGTCCGACCCATGCCCGGCCATCGCCCATGCGGGAATAGGGTGTGGGGCCGGAGCCTTTTAGTTGGATATCAAAGCGTTGGCCGTCTGGAGCAACAATTTCGCCCAAGAGGACCGCGCGGCCATCTCCAAGTCGTGGCGACCAGCCACCGAATTGATGGCCTGCGTAGACTTGCGCAAGGGGGTCGGCGCCAGCCGGGACAGAATTTCCAGCCAAGAACGCGATGCCATCGGGCGTCTCAAGCGCGTCTGCGTCGAGACCCAACTCTGCTGCTAACGGGCGGTTCAAGGTGATCAGCGACGGGTCTTTGACCGGCGTGGGTGCGATCTTCGTATAGAAGCGCTCGTCGAGGCGGGCGTAACTGTTGTCGAAGGGTAAATCGAGGCTCATGGGCAATAGATAGGCATTCAGGCCGTCCAGGTCATCATGTTGAAAGCGCGGTGGGTGAAACCAAGGCGCCTATAGAGCGTTTCGGCGCGCGTGTTGTCGGGGCCGATTTCAAGGTGAAGCGCCATAAGACCCGCGCCCTTGAGGGACTTGATCAGGGTGAGGACCGCTTCGCTGCCCATGCCACGGCCGCGAACCTTCTCGCGAATCCACAACTCGTCGATGAAGCCGTCGAGGCCGCCCATTTCGATGGACCAACCGAAGCTGACGGCTATATAGCCCACGGGTGACATTTTCGGGCCAATCAGCCAGATCGCACCATGGGGCGAGCCCTCAAGAAGCGGCGTGATCGCGGATCGTCGATGGTCTTCGTCAGAATGGATGCCTTCAAGCGCATGATAGGCCGCGATCATCGGTTCCAGTTTGTCGGTGTCGGCGGTGGTGGCGAGGTGAAGGATCTGGCTCATGTCGGGCTTTCTGTGACGCGGATCAAAGCGCGGGCTTCTGCTTTGTTGATCCGGTCGAATTTGCATTCGCTGTACGCCGCTCCGCCTTCCGGGTGGCTGCAAGCGGCTTAACGGAAGTGTAGGCCGCCCGGAGGCTTGCGTTTTCGCGGAGCGCGTCGCGGAAGGCAAGGTGGCGCGTGATGTCTTTTTGTCCGTCAACATAACCGTCTGCATGGGGGCGGCGCGCGTCGGTTTCGGGATCATTCTTGCGGGCATAACTGCGCCCCTGCAGCCCGAATTCCCCCAAATATTCACAGCCTAAGGCCTCAAAGGCATTTTGCGCGTAGGTTTGGACCGATGCTTCTGCGAAAACCGGCAGAAGGTCAATGTTGGGTTTGGCAGGAAGGCCAGGAACGGAGGTGGAGCCGATGTGATACACCGTCACAAGGCCGCCCATAGGCGCGAGTAGCGCTTCGGTTTCCTGCGCGGCTCTTTCGGGCCAGTTCGGCGCGTGAAGAAGGCTCACAGTCGGGCCAGGCGTTCGGTTAGCAGGTCGAAAAAGCCTTTGTCGTCGACAGACCCCATAAACATCGCATTTGCCGGGCGATCTGTGAC
>NZ_CALJXO010000142.1:0-2593 GCF_937988555.1 uncultured Boseongicola sp.
GGTAAGTTTTTTTATGGAAGAGAGTTCGCACGCGAGCCACCCGCTCAAATCTATTTAATTTATTCCTATTTTGTGGTAGTCCGAAGCTGCGGACAACGGCGGACGATGTCGTTCGCGATCCGTCGAGGGGGAGGGTATTTCATGAAAAAGTTAGTGAGCTACACATTGGCAGCCATGATCATTCCAATGGCGGTCTGGGCAGAGGATGTCGACCTCGACAAGCTGCGCGACGCTGTGTCGAAATACAAGGATGTGAACGTGGCAATGGCTGAGGGCTACATAAGCCCCGACAATAATTGCGTTTCGGCTGAGGGAGAAGGGCTCCCGCCAGATCTGGGCGCCATGGGAATGCATTATATCCAGCCCCAGCTTCTTAAGATCACCGGAACTGACCCAAGGGTCGATGGCATGAGCACTCATACCAACTGGATGCAGCCATCTGTTCTGATCTACGAGCCGCAGGCCGATGGATCGATGGAACTTGTCGCGGTCGAGAACCTGGTATTCTTAGAAGCTTGGAACGCGGCAGGCAAAACGGATGCACCGGTCCTGAACGGGCGAGGCTGGGACCATATGGCAGATGACCCGGGAACGCCCGGCGACGAAGCGCACGGCTTCGCACCGCATTACGACCAGCACGTCTGGCTGTTTCGCGAAAACCCTATGGGGGAGCTGATGCCGTTCAACCCCAACGTAACCTGCGAACACCACCCTTCGTAATAGCTACGCAGGCAAAGTCAGGAGGTACCCGCCATCGCTCTCAGCGATGGCGGGTATTGCACCCAAGATCTGCAACAGTTTGCCAAGGCAATAAGGGGCGGTTTCAACTCCGCGCAAAAGGTCCGCTTACGGCTTTTCTTATTCTTTTTCCATCAATCGGTAATGATTGAACCACTACACCGGCTGGCCATTCATGGCGTGCAGTGGCGGCAGCTGGATCGTTTTGGGCTTGGTGAACGGGGACGGTTTTTAAGTTTGATCAGCCGCTGTCTTCGCATGCGGCCTGCTCGGGCGGTAAACCATGGCGCTCCAGGCACCTGGAACACGCGTGTTTATCAATTGAGTGACTGCGCTCGGTGTGACGTGGGCACTTTAACTTTTACGAGCAATCCACCGAGGCTTTCGGACCGCTCAAGATCGAGCGTGCCACCGTATGCGGCAACAAGATCAGAGGCGATGGCAAGGCCAAGACCGGTTCCCTCGTTTTTCATGTCCAGCCGCTGTCCAGGCAAGAGAGCTTGCTGAGACTGAGCCAAAGTCAGTCCCGGGCCGTCATCTTCGATCTCAATGGTTATGAATTCCTCAATTTGAGTTACTTTGATCGATATGGTTTTCGCCGCCCATCGGTATCCGTTCTCAAGGATATTGCCGATAATTTCCTCCAGGTCCTGTTGGTCCATTTTCACCGAAAGGCCAGCATCGCAAACCACGATCAATTGTTTTTTTGTCGCAAACGGTAGCGTTTCAAACAACCGTTTAAGGCGATCAATCGACCCACGTACATTTGCGTTCATGCGCATGCCATCCGCCGAGTATGACGCGCGCATTCTAGCGAGCGCCCTGGAAACTTGCTTTTCGATGCGCTCGAGAATCTCTTCCGATAGCGAAACGTCCAAGCCTTGATCGGACATCGCTTCTAACTCGTTTTTAAGGGCAGAAACCGGTGTTTTCAGGGCATGTGCCATATCGGCAGTCTGACGACGCGCTCGAGCAATAATGTCGTGATTGCGTTCCAAAAGCGTATTGATGTCGGATACCAGTGGAGCAACTTCCGCGGGATATTTTTCTGGGTCGAGCTTGGACTGATCAGACCAACGCGCCTGCACTTCACCGGAGAGCTTTCTAAGAGGCCGCAAAGCTGAGGAGGTGAGTAAATAGGCTCCGACCACACCCAAAAACCCAAGGATGAGAAAGGTGACTGCGCCGTAACGGGAAACAAGCTGACGATCCTCAGAGAGCCTTGTCAGGCTTTCAGCCACCGCGACTTGATACTGCTTGCCGTTTTCCAGCGTGATCAACTGTGTCAGCCCCCTGACGGCGTCTCTTGGACCAGAGGCTTCCCAAAACACGGGCTCGACGTTGACAGGTTCAGGGAGGTTCAACTTGAAATCGAAAAGCGAAGTCGACGCGACAATTTGGCCGTCTGGCTCTCGAAATTGCCAATATTTTCCGGAGTATTGTCTTCCGTATCCCGGCTCCGAGAAATTCATGGAGTCCGCGTTTAGCGCAGCATCTGCATTGGACAGTTCAACAGTAAGGCGGGTCAACCGTTCTGCGAGGATATCGTCAAAGCGACTAATCGTGATCCTGTCGAATATCGCGAGGAGCGCGAGAGTTCCAAAGGCAAACACGAGGATCGCCCAAACGGACCCTGCGACAGCCGATCTGCGACTTAGCGAAATCATGAAACATCCGAAATACGGTAACCCTTGCCTCGCAAAGTCTCGATCAGATCGGCTCCTAGCTTTTGCCTCAGACGCGCAATAAACACAGCGATGGTGTTTGAATCGCGGTCTTCGTCGAATTCATAAATGTGTTCTGAAAGTTCAGTTCGTGAAATAAATCGGCCTTTGTTGTGCAGCAGGTAGTCAAG
>NZ_CALJXO010000143.1:0-6743 GCF_937988555.1 uncultured Boseongicola sp.
AGGCGCTGAAGCTTGGCAACCCGCTTGACCCAGAAACGACGCTCGGGCCGATGGCGAACCAGCGCTTTGCCGATGTGGTGCGTGGACAGGTAGCCGATGCTGTGAGGGACGGCGCGACTGCGCATGTGCCACAAAAGGCGGCAGATGATGGCGTGGGCCCCTATGTGACGCCTCAGGTGCTGACGGGCGTCACCCATGACATGCGGGTGATGCGCGAAGAGACGTTCGGACCGGTGGTAGGGATCATGCCCGTCGGGGATGATTTCGAGGCCGTGCGCCTGATGAACGACACCAATTTCGGGCTGACGGCGAGCGTTTGGACAAAGGATGCGCACGCCGCTGAACGGATCGGTGATCTTATCGAAACCGGCACCGTGTTCATGAACCGCTGCGATTATCTGGACCCGGCGCTGTGCTGGACAGGATGCAAGGACACCGGGCGTGGCGCGGGGCTCTCAACACTGGCCTATCAATCTTTGACGCGGCCGAAATCTTATCATTTGCGGAAGAACTGATATGAAATTGACTGGCAACTGGTCCTATCCGACCGCGATCCGCTTCGGCGCAGGCCGCATTGCTGAGATTGGCGGCGCCTGCATGGCCGCTGGCATCACCCGCCCCCTTCTGATCACGGACCGTGGCCTTGCGACGATGGATATCACGGCAAGGACTCTGGATTTTCTGGAGGCCGAAGCCTTTGGGCGCGCGATGTTTTCGCGGGTTGATGCGAACCCGACAGATATGAACGTGAACGACGGCTTGCAGGTCTACCGCGAGGGCGGCTTTGACGGGGTAATTGCTTTCGGCGGCGGCTCGGGATTGGATCTGGCGAAAACCATCGCCTTTATGGCAGGGCAAACCCGCCCCTTGTGGGATTTCGAGGATGTGGGCGACTGGTGGACCCGCGCTGATCCGGCGGGCATCCATCCGATTGTCGCTGTGCCGACCACCGCTGGCACCGGGTCAGAGGTCGGGCGCGCGTCGATCATCACCAACACGGAGCTTCGCGAAAAGAAGATCATTTTTCACCCCAAAATGCTGCCAAGCGTCGTCATCTGCGACCCCGAACTGACGGTGGGCATGCCGCAATTTATCACGGCAGGGACAGGCCTTGATGCTTTTGCCCATTGTGTCGAGGCCTATTCCAGCCCGCTTTATCACCCGATGAGCCAGGGCATTGCCCTGGAAGGGATGAAGCTGGTGATCGACAACCTGGCGCGGGCTTATGCGGACGGCGGCGATATCGATGCACGGGCCAACTTGATGAGCGCGGCGGCGATGGGGGCGACAGCGTTTCAGAAGGGCCTTGGGGCGATCCACGCGATTAGTCATCCAGTCGGCGCGGTGCATCATACGCACCACGGAACGACCAATGCAGTCTGTATGCCCGAAGTGCTGAAATTCAACGCAGATGCGATCCGTACCCGGTTCGATCTCGCGGCGGGGTACCTGGGGATTGAGGGTGGCTTTGAAGGCTTTCGCGCCTTTGTGGACGAATTCAACGACAGTTTTGGCATCCCAAAAACGCTGACCGACCTTGGAGTGACGGACCCGGATATCGAGGCCCTTGTGGATGCGGCGTTACGCGATCCGTCGACGGGCGGAAATCCGGTCGAGATGACGCGGGCCAACACCCGGACGCTGCTGGAGGCGATGCTTTAGGCAGCGGGTGGCAGAGAGTGACGACGCATTGGCACTCCGCGCGCTCTTTCGGTGTGTGGTGCGCACCGAGGCTATTCTAATTGAGAGGCTGACATGACCCAATCATCCCCAAACTACATATTCGATGCGTCGGAAAAGCCATCCCTTGCGCAATTCGACGTGCCGCTGATTGTTGCGACAAAAGACAGCGTCAAGGCGTATGGCTGCCTCGTAAACAATCCTGATACGTTTGACATCGAAATCGTGCGTTGGCCTGCACAGGGCTGGCGGCCGATCGACGAAGGCACCGGCGACGAGGGTGGATTTGTCGAAGGCGTCTTTCACGGAAACTGGAAGGGCGATGTCTTGTACGGCTCGAATGAAGCGGTGAACGGGAACTATGTTCTAGGCTGGTCTACGGATCCGCAAAAAGCCTCGGTCGAAGCCGCCACTTGCCCAAGGGAAAAGGTCCTTTTGTGGCATATGAATTACCACCCGGACGGTGGGCAGATGTTTTTTCCTCTGGAACAAAAGCCGTTTGTGGTTCCAGTTGCATTGCCCGGTGATGATCTTGCACCTGAGAAGGTCATCGCATTCTGGTGCGATGGATCGACGGGGCTGTATATCAATCCTGGCATTTGGCACGAGGGGATTTTTCCGGTTGAGGACAACCAGAGATTTCTGGACCGGCAAGGTCGCGTCCACGCGCGTGTCAGCTGTGACGTAGGACAGGAGTTCGGCGTTTACCTTTCGGTTCCTCTTTCTCAGAATGTTGCGCGATAACGTGGTGAACTGCGTCCGCAGGAAGGCTTTGCCAAAAAAAAGGCCCCCAGTCGTAATTGACTGAGGGCCTATTGGCAGCCGAGGGAACTTTTTACGACTTTTCGTCGTCACCGTCTTCATCGTTGTCGGGCAGATTGAACAAACTGTCCGCGTCGAGGTGGTCACTCTTTTTCTCGTCTTTGACATGATCCGAAAGCGTGAACGTTTCAAGCCCGGAAATGGCAGTCGGGATTTTTGGCTCGTCGGGCATGCCAAGCGATTGCTCGGTCGAAACCAGCTTGCGACGCTCGTCATCGGACATGACGCCGCCTTCTTTGGCTTTTTTCAGGTTGGCTTTCTGAACCGCCGCGTCAAGTTCGGACTGCTTGGTCAGACCGAGCGCGACCGGGTCAACGGGCTGAATGTTCGAGATGTTCCAGTGCGTGCGCTCACGGAGCGACAGGATCGTCGGCTTCGTGGTACCAACAAGCTTCGAGATCTGACCGTCTGTTAATTCCGGATGGAATTTCACAAGCCAGAGGATCGCCGCCGGGCGGTCCTGACGCTTGGACAAAGGCGTATAGCGCGGGCCGCGGCGCTTTTCTTCGCCAAGAGCAGCCGCGTTATATTTCAGCTTGAGCGCGTGGGCCGGGCTTTTCTCGGCCGCGTCGATCTCTTCCTGCGTCAGCTGGTTGTTCGCGATGGGATCAAACCCCTTCACTCCCTGCGCTACGTCTCCATCGGCGATGCCCTGCACTTCAAGCTCGTGCAGATCGCAGAAATCGGCCACCTGTTTGAAGGTGATCGTTGTATTATCAACCAGCCAGACGGCGGTCGCTTTGGCCATGATCGGTTTGTTCACGAACGTTTCTCCTGACACATCTTTCCCACGCCGCGAAATCAGGCGGTCCGGGTGGACCAGGTCGTCGATTTCGGGGAAGTTGGCAGGGACATAGTCTCGTTTTCGTCCGGAGGGAAGAGCAAATGCGTTGGGTCTTGATGTGGGTGATGTCGGCGGGGTTTGCTTTTGCCGACGGTGAGCGGGCGGGCGAGTTTGATTATTATGTGTTGGCCTTAAGCTGGTCGCCGACGTGGTGCGCGCTCGAGGGGGATGACCGGGGGTCCCCGCAATGCAATGACACAGCTGCCTTCGGCTGGGTGCTGCATGGGCTTTGGCCGCAGTTCGAACAGGGTTGGCCGAGTTATTGCAACACGTCCGAGCGTAATCCGTCGCGGCGGGAAACGGCGGCGATGGCGGATATTATGGGATCCGGCGGGTCAGCCTGGCATCAGTGGAACAAGCACGGGCGCTGTTCGGGGCTATCGTCGCGGGATTTTTATGCATTGGCACGCAAGGCTTACGGGAGCGTTCAGAGACCGGACGTGTTTCGTCGTTTGACGCGAGCGGTTGAGGTGCCGGCGTCGGTGGTTGAAGCTGCGTTTTTGGAGGACAACGCCCGGCTGTCGCCGGATGGTTTGACGATAACCTGCAAGGCGGGACGCATTCACGAAGCGCGGATTTGTCTGACCCATGATCTGGAACCGCGAGCCTGTTCTGGGTCTGTGGCGCGGGACTGCACGATGCAGGACGCGCTGTTTTTACCTATTCGCTAGGCCGTCTGGTCGCTAGCCGGCAATATCCCAATCAGGCGCCCAAAGCGGGCTGACACGGCGGTCGTCGTTCATCTGATCGAGGGCTTCGGTGTCGCCCGGGCTAAGCGAAATATCAGCCGCGCGAAAGTTTTGCTCGATCCGGGTGGTGTTCGACGAAGACGGAATCGCGATGTGGCCTTTGCCCAAAAGCCATGAAAGCGCAATCTGTGCGGCGGTAGCGCCATATTTGGCCGCGATGCGTTCCAGTTCGCAACCTGATGAGGCAGCCCCTTTGGCGAGCGGCAGGTAAGCCGTCATCGGGATGCCTGCGTTTTGGCAGTGCGTGACGATAGGTTCGTTGTGGAACATCACGTTCACTTCACACTGGTTCGTGGCAATTTCGGAGGTTCCGATGGCGGCGATGGCCTCGTCGATGTGACGCCTGGTGAAGTTCGACACACCGATATTGCGCGTCAGGCCTTCTGCTTTGAGGGAGACGATTTCCTCCATGTACTGCTGAAGCGGAACCTCGTCATCCGGGGATGGCCAGTGGATCAAAAGAAGGTCGACATACCCCATTCCGAGGCGTTCCAGAGAAGCCTCGGTTGAGGCGCGGACCTTGCCCGCACCAAGCTGGTCGTACCAGACTTTCGTTGTGACGAAGAGGTCGTCGCGGGAAGCGGACGATCCGCGCAGAGCCTGGCCGACTTCAACTTCGTTTTCATAGAATGCGGCAGTGTCGAAGTGGCGATAACCAACGTTCACCGCATGGTCGACGCATCTGAGGCACTCGTCGCCTTTGCGCTTGAAGGTGCCGTAGCCAAGGGCTGGGATAACGCCGTATGTGGGGATGAGGGTCATGAGGTGGCTCCTTCGTTGACGGACATGACGATTTTGCCGATGTGATCGGCCTCCAGGGCGGTGTGGGCAGCAGCGGCATCTGCCAGCGGGAAGGCACGATCTATGACGGGGCGGATGCGGCCCGCGTCGAGAAGCGGCCAGACTTTGGCGCGCAGGTCTTCAGCAATCGCAGCTTTGGCAGCGACGGATTGCGGGCGAAGTGTGGTGCCACCGATGGTGAGGCGACGGACCATTATTTCAGCGAAGTTAAGTTCGACCTTTGGGCCGTCGAGGAAGGCGATCATTTGCAGACGGCCACCGGTTTTCAGCGACTTGATGTTGCGCGGAATGTAGCTGCCGCCAACCATGTCGAGGATAAGATCGGCCCGGCCTGCCTCCGTCATCACTGTGACGAAATCTTCATCGCGATAGTTGATACCACGCTCAGCGCCGAGGGATTCGCAGGCCTTGACCTTTTCGTATGATCCGGCGCTTGCAAACACGCGGGCACCGAAGCGGTGGGCAAGCTGGATCGCCGTCGTGCCAATGCCGGACGTGCCGCCGTGAACGAGGAAGGTTTGACCCGCTTTCAGCCCCCCCGCCATGAACACGTTGGACCAGACGGTGAAGAAGGTTTCGGGCAGGCAGGCGGCTTGTTCAAGGGGCATGCCCGACGGGATCGGTAGGCAGTGGCTGGCGGGGGTGGTGACGTATTCGGCGTAGCCCCCACCGGGAAGAAGAGCGCAGACGGCGTCACCTTCGCGCAAGGCCGCCACGCCGGGGCCGATGGCGCTAATGTGGCCCGAGGCCTCAAGGCCCGGAAGATCAGAGGCACCGGGTGGCGGCGCATAGCTGCCCGAGCGTTGCAGGGCGTCGGGACGGTTGACGCCGGCGTAGGCGACCCGGATCAGGACTTCGCCCACACCGGGCGCGGGGATCGGGCGCTCGCAAAGGGTCAGGACCTCGGGGCCGCCGAGGGTACTGATTTCGATCGCGCGCATTGTGGTGTTCATAAAGGTCACCTGCCTTAGTTTACGGGCCTGTTCCAGCGGCCCGGAAGATCAGTACGCGGCGACAAATCAGGGGCTTTCACCTTGCTGAAGATCACGTCCTGCAAGGACATGAACGGCTTGGCGAGCGGGGTCTTCTTGAAGCTTGCCTTGGCTTTTTCAATTTGCATCACGTTGTCGATGCGCCGGTCGATGAAGTCAGACGTATTGGCAGCCATCGGGCTGTCATCGCCAAGCCAATACAGCACGGTCGAGGCCCAGACGCCCGAAAGCGTCGCGCGCTTTGTATACCAATTCACATCGTTGGAGGTATCGCCAAGCGCGGTCCAGACCTTGTCAGCCGTCTCCCAGATAAGTTTGGCGCCCTCGACGGCGTTATGTGGCAGAGCGAAAAGGGCAGAAGCACGGCGGACGGCTTCGCGGTCATCCATCGCTTCGACGCGCAGCTTCAGGGCGGTCGCGACCTTATCGCGAAAGCGCATTTCAGCCATGTTGGAGGCCTTCATGGCGGCAACCATCGCCGCGTCACCACGGCGGTGGTAGGCGATCGCAAGGTCCATCGCCCCGCGTGGACAGATCGTATCCGCAAGCGCCTTTTCCATCCCAAGATCAGCGATGGCAGCATGAAAGCTGACGTCGGACCAGCCGTCGAACGGCACATGCGGGAGGATGGCGTCAAGAAGCTGTGCGCGGATGGTTTCGGTCATCGTTTGGTCCCCTTTTGACGTGGTCGGTATTGTGGACAAGTTAGGCCGCCCATGCTAAATCGCCACCTCCTGCAATTCTGCAACTCTAACTTAGAAAGGTGGTGACAACCACATGCAGGTCAGTGTTCGCGACAACAATGTCGATCAGGCGCTTCGTGCCCTGAAGAAAAAGCTGCAGCGTGAGGGCGTT
>NZ_CALJXO010000144.1:0-29735 GCF_937988555.1 uncultured Boseongicola sp.
TCTGTTTCTTTTGTTGCCATTGGCGGGTTTCGAGCCTATTTTGCAGGTGCAGCATTTAAGTTGTGATGTACGAACGTAAGTCTATCGCCGCAACCTTCTAAGGGTCAAAGCGACGAATTGGCTCGCCAACCTTGAGGTGCCAGATGCGATATATGATGACTTACGATCTGATGGATACTTTCCGGAATACAAACCAGTGGGCGGGCGCAAGCGCGCAAGCAATTGCATCCTACCCGATATGGGGCATGTTTCCCAACCCGGCGTTCAATCTGATGGCCGCATGGGGCGAAGTGACCGAGCGCAGCTTCTCGCGCATGGTGACAAAACCTGACTGGGGTCTCGACAGCGTTGTGGGGGCAGACGGCCGTGACCATATCGTGACGGTTGAAAATGACCTTCGGCGTCCGTTTGGTGATCTGATCCACTTTGATGTGCAGGGGCGTGCGCCAAAAAAGCGACGGGTTTTGCTCGTGGCTCCTATGTCGGGCCATTATGCGACGCTTCTGCGCTCGACCGTCCAAAGCCTTCTGCCGGACGCGGATGTCTGGATCACCGATTGGCACAACGCCCGTGATATCCCGGTAAGCGCCGGAAAATTCGATATTGAAGATTATACGCTCTATCTCGCCGAATTCATGGACCATCTTGGCCCCGATCTTCATGTGATCGCTGTGTGCCAGCCGGCGCCACTTGCACTGGCTGCGACGGCGTATCTTGCGGCTCAAAACCCCAAAGCTCAGCCTCGAACACTTACTCTTATCGGTGGCCCCATCGATCCCGATGCGAACCCGTCCGACGTGACCGACTTTGGTCGCCGCGTCACGATGGGTCAGCTTGAGCAAATGATGCTTCAGCGCGTCGGTTTCAAACACGCCGGCGTTGGGCGAATGGTCTATCCGGGGCTCTTGCAGCTTGCGTCTTTCGTATCGATGAACTCCGAAACCCATTCATCGGCGTTTTACGAACAAATCATGCGGGTCTCTAAAGCCGAGGCCGGCGATCATGATAAGCACAATAAATTCTACGACGAGTATCTTGCGGTCATGGACATGACGGCGGAATTTTACATGTCGACGGTCGAGCGAGTCTTTAAGAACCGTGAGATCGCTCAAAACCAATTCGTTGTGGACGGACGCCCGGTCGACATTGGCGCAATCAACAACGTTGCCGTAAAAATCGTCGAAGGCGAAAATGACGATATCTCGGCGCCGGGTCAGTGCCTTGCTGCGCTTGACCTGCTTACGGGTCTGCCGGACTCCAAAAAAGCCGCGCATCTCGAGCCGGGTGCGGGACACTACGGCATCTTCGCGGGCAAAAGCTGGCGCAACAACATCCGCCCTCTGGTTCTCGATTTCATCGACGCGAATTCGCCAGCGACGGCCAAACGCAAAAAGCGCGCTTAATCAGGTCCAGTTAACAGCAGCGCCGCCGGGTAAGGCGGCACGGGCGCGCATGGGGAAATCCATCGCATAGTTTTTTGCGGCGCAAAAAGCGCCGACCCATTCGTCATTCATCAAAATGAAATCCAGAACCGAGGCCAGGAACTCCGCATCCTGCGCCCGCTCTCGAATGTCGTCGAGGCCTGCTCCAGTCGATCCAAGAAAGACGGGCAAAAGCTCGTCGTCTGAGGCAAGCCAGACAAGGGCTTCGATGGCCAGAACTTCGGCGGAGTCTCGCGCGAGGGGTGTCAAAGGGGCTCTCCTGGAAAGACTTTATGAACTCTTCTGAGAAAAGACTGAACGGCAAAGGAACAAATGTAAATATTACTGGGGCAGCACATGGCGAACCACATATTGCGCTTGGGTGGCTCGACGCCGGCACGGATCCTGACGTCGTCGCCGCTGACCGGCATATATGAGGTGCCGGACAGCGGCTCCCTTATCGCACGGGAACCATGTCTCAGCCTAAGACAAGAAATGTCCCACTTGGTTATTCTGCGGCGTGCGGTGGGGCAGCATCGATGATTGATACCACGCGCGGGCAAAAAACTGTGGTCGACCGTTTTCTTGGCCTTGCTGAAGGCGTCACTTATTGCGCCAAAGCAGCGGGGCGTAATCGGATCGAGGTCGCGTTTACTCCCGCCTGAGCCGGCGTAGGTCACGCGCAAGCCGGTCCGCATAAGCCGCGCGCTCATTGGGGTCTAGCCGTGAGAGTTGCTCGACAAGCAATGCTTCTCCGATGTTTTGGCGTCGAAGAGCGATCTCGCGCTGTTCCTGCAGAATTACTTGTACAGCCTTGGGGTCAAAAGGCTCGGTATTCAGAGCGGTCAGCAAGGCTTCGAACCGTGCGCGCAAAGCGCTTCTGTTCTCACGCAAGCGGTCATCGTCTCTGCGAATTTCCTGATAAAGCGCGCGACGATCTTCGGGTTCAAGGGCCCGAACGAAGGGAATTCCGACCACAGATCGTGCCGGACCGTCGAGGCGCTCGCCACGGTCTTTCCCACGATTGTCAATTACGATCCCCGCTACAACACCGATGATCAGCATGTTGCAAATCAATGAGACGGCGAGAAGCGGTTTGACCCAGCGCCGCTTGGGAGTGGGTTTCTCGGTCATCCATCGACCTCCAGATCGCTAAAGCCACTTAGGGCGACGGCAGGGAGAAACGCAGAGACGTCAAAATCGGCGCTGTCTCCGAAAGCCAATCCGTCGGCGAAATCCGAAGATGGGACGTGGAATCCGATCCAGACCCCGGCAAGCGTCGCCGCTGCAAGACCTGACACCGGCACCATTGCGGCGGCTATCCGCGCCCAGAGGCTGATTGTCGTTGTGACCGCCATTGGAGTGGTTTGCTTAGCAATCACCGCATCCGCGTCGGCCTCAAGTCGCGCCATGAAATCGGGCGAAAGTCCCGGTGCATTGTTGCGCGCACCTTCGAACAAAGCCTCCAGCGCCAGATCGTCTTTTGCGTCATTGGTCATCATCATACCCCAGTTCGGCTCGTTTGCCCCGCAATGCCGCCCCGAGCGCGCGTTTTCCGCGCGCTACAAGACTTTCCACCGCTTCGACGCCGATGTCCATGATCTCGGCTATTTCCGGATTGCTCCGTTCTTCAATATGCCTCAGCACGACGGCGTGCCGCTGTCGCTCAGGCAGCGTGGCGAGAGCACCATTTAAGGCGTCGCGACGCGCAGTATCGGTCATTTGTTCCACAACCGATTGCAGGTCGGCTGCGGGTTCTGCAATTGCGTCGATGTCCACCGTCGGCTTCCTGGCCCGAAGTTTGTCGGTACACAGGTTCACCAAAACCCGGAAACACCACGTCGATACCTTGGCCTCGCCTTGCCGCCATTCCGGTGCGACCTTCCACAACCGAACAAGCGTTTCCTGAACCACGTCTTCGGCCTCTGCACGGTCGGACAAAACCCTGGTCGCATGCGATAAAAGGCGCGGCGCCAGCCGTTCTATCAGAACCCGCGCAGCACTTGCATCGCCGTTGGCCACAGCAACCAGAAGCGCCGCATCTGGCGCCGCATCTGGTGATGCTTCTGGATTTGCGTGTTGCATGGTCTGATGACAGGCCTAGCGCCGGATCGCCGTTTGGGCAATCCGGCACTGACTTGGATGTCTCACAGGCGCTCAGCTTCAACCGTCGCGCTTGCCACCTTTACCACCGCGGCGATCTGCCATTTTTTTGCGGAACTCTTCGAACTCTTCGGCGTTGACGCCGCCCGAGCCGTCGGTATCGGCGCGTTCAATCATCCGTTCGGCGCGCGGACCACCACCCTGACGGGCTTCAATCGCGTCGCGGCTTACGGTGCCATCTCCATCAGCGTCGAGGCGTGCGAATATTTGCATCGCGCGCTCCGCGGTCTGGGCCTGCATGTGAGCGATGAACTCGGCTTCTGTGACCTGACCGTCGCCGTTTGTGTCGAGATCGGCAAACCGTTTGGCGCGTGCGGCCTCAAGGTCTTGAGTCTGAATCTCGCCGCTGCCATCTGTATCAAGCGTTGCGAAATCCATCGGACCCGGTCCGCCGTGGCGTTCTTGTGCCTCGGCGACGCCTAACCCGGCGGTGATCGCAAGTGCTGCCAGAGCGAGGCGGAGTGTGTTGTTGTTCATTGGGAGCGTTTCCTTCAGCTTGTAAAATTTGTTTCGTGCTCTTCAAACGGTCGTGCGGCTGGCTTCCGTCGCACTTTTTGCAAAAAAGTTTTTTCAAGGACGCGACATCCCGCCGCAAGGACATTTGGTACCATTTCCTTTTTACCTTGCCGCCTCGATGGTTGCAGTTTGAAGGGCTGGCGGCGCGCTGGCTGGAAGGCATTGCGATGTATCACGATTACAAAATAGTTTTGAAGGACGATGTCCAACCAAACACCGAAGAGCGTGATGTGCGCGGCTCGATGTTACGGGGCTGGCGGCGGACCTGTCCGAATTGTGGGCGTGGTCCATTGATGAAAAGTTATCTGGCAGTGCGTGATAGCTGCCCTGTTTGCGACGAGGACCTGTCTCACCACCGTGCGGACGATGGGCCTGCTTATCTGACTATTTTGATCGTCGGGCATCTGATGGCGCCGGGTTTGATCTGGGCCTTTACCGAATTTCGTCCAGATCCAATGATCCTCGCCTCGACCTTTACAGTAGGATGTGTCGCGCTTTCGCTCTATCTTTTGCCAAGGCTGAAGGGGGCGATTGTCGGTTTACAATGGGCGAAACGCCTGCATGGTTTCGGGGCCTCCAATCGAGGTTGAACCTTTGAGCGACGACCTCCCAATTCGTGCGGCGTCGACGATTATTCTTATACGTGATGTTGCGACACGACCTGCGGTGTTAATGGGGCAGCGGGGAAAAGGCGCTGTTTTCATGCCAAGGAAATATGTGTTTCCCGGCGGAGCGGTGGATGCCGCGGACGCTAATGTGCAGCTTTCCGAGCCGATTGATCCGCGCAGTCGCCAGTTGTTGATGTTGGAGAAAGATGCACCCGAGGTTACGCCCGAAGCTCTTGCGGTGGCGGCGATCCGGGAGTTGGCCGAGGAGACAGGCTTGGTGCTTGAAAGGCCCGGCGCTTTGCGGTTTTTCCTTCGTGCGATCACGCCCCCCGGGCGGCCCCGGCGTTTTGATGCGCGTTTCTTTCTGGCGCCGGTCGAGGCTATTTCCGGCGGCGCAGAGGCCGATTTTCACGATAGCGACGAGTTGTCCCATTTGCATTGGGTGGCGCTGGACGATGTTCACGCGTTGGATTTGGTGAAGGTGACGGCGATGGTGCTTGAGCGTTTGGCCGAGCATTTGCCATCGCTTGAAACACCCAAGCGCGTGCCCTTGGTGAGGAATGACCGGATAGAGGATCGTGTGGTCTGGCTAGGTTGAGCCGATCAGCGTGACGGTGGTGATCGAGATCGTCAACAGGCCCATTCCGAGCAGTTCACGCGGCGATGTTTTTTCGCGAAAGAACAACACGCCCATCGCAAGCGAAAAAATCAACTCGATCTGCCCGACCGCAAAGACATAAGCGGCGTTCTGTAGAGAAAAGGCAGCAAACCAGCACCAGCTTCCGATCAGCGAAAACACTCCAACAAGCGATGATTTTCGCCAACCTTTTAGGGTCTCGCTGATCTGGCCGGGTTCGCGCAGGACCAGCCAAAGCCCAAGGGCGAGGGCTTGCGCCGTGGCGACGAAGGCCAGTGTCAGACCCGCAACAAGGAAGGTGTCGGCGCTGTCGATTGCAAGGACCGCGCCGCGATAACCGATTGCAGAAAGCGCGAAGAAAATACCTGATAACAATCCGATAGCCGCGCTTTTGTTGAGAATTCCGCCACCTTCTGGGGCCTTGGAAAGAAGCATCACTCCGATGAACCCAAGGGCAATGAAGGCAGCGCCAAGCGGGTCAAGAAGGTCCCCGAGGATGACGAAGCCTGCAAGCGCAGTCAGCATCACTTCGGTTTTCTTGAAGGTGATCCCGACCGCAAAAGAACGTCGTTTGAACAAGGTGACAGTGCAGATCGTGGCGAGGATTTGGGTTGCGCCACCGGACAGCGCGTAGGGCCAAAAGCTGGGTTTGACGTTTGGCAGCGTGGCGGGAGTAACGGCGATGTAAGCGGTCATAATCACAATGACGACGGGCGCCGACCACAAGAACCGCGCCCAAGTGGTGGCCGCGGGGCTAAGCGCAACTCCGGCCAGCACCTTTTGGATCGCAAAACGGATTGTTTGCGCGGCCGCGGCGGTGATGGCGAGGATAACCCAAAGCTCCATCCGCGGACCTTGGGTGGAAACGCGTGGTTTGGAAAGGGGTTAGCTGCGTCGCCAGATCGGATGTGGGACTGGGTCTTTGGGCGCCAGAAAATGCTTGGCGAACACTTCGCGATAGGAGCGATAAAAGTAGCCATCGTTTTGACACAGGTAGCGGCCTGGATTCTGGCGGAAAAGGCGCGGCAAGCGATACCACGGGATGCGCGGATGGATGTGGTGCAGGACGTGGTAATTGTTGTTGAGGAACAAAAGCGCAAGCGGGCCCTGGTCGTCGATGATGACGGTGCGGCCCCGTGCTTTTACGTGGGCCTGATGTTCCAGGAAAGTACGGATTTTCAAAAGCGACAGCCCACCGTAGGCGGCAAGACCATAGGCCCAAAACGGAATTGTCGCGACAGTCGAAAGCCAAACAATAACAGCAGTGAGTGCGGGGATATGCCAGGCCCAACCCCTGAGGACGCGGGGATCAGCGGTGCGGTTTTGCCAGTCCGAGCGCAAGAAGCAGGCGGTGCCAAGAAGCGGGCCAATGAGGAGACGCCCGGCCAGCGTGTTGTTGGCGGTGCGGATGGCTTTGGCAAAGCGGGACATTTTATCCCAGTCACCGGGATCGATATAGTTGCTTTCGGGATCGTCGTAGGGGTCGGTTAGTCGGCTGTCTAGGTGGTGGTCCAGATGGGTGTCGCGGAAGCGGGTATATGGCAGGATCAGCGTCAGCGCGGGCGCGACGAGGAGCGCGTTTAAGCGGATGCTTTTGAAGGGGTGGCCATGGATCGCTTCGTGTTGGACTGATGAGAACTGCGCAATGGCGATGGCTGCGACAAGGATCGCAAATGGCAACGACAAGGTGGGCAGCCATATAGTGGCAATGGCCCAGACGAGGTAGGTCACAGCCAACACCAGAAGTGTTGGCCATTCGGTGGCGCCGGGCGTGGCCGATCTGAAAAGTGTTCTAAGTGTCGCGGTCCCCATATGCTGGTTTTCGCACTTGCGGGGTGTATGGGGAATTTCGTATGCAGTTACCATTAATTCACAAATCGTGAATTAAATCACCAACTGTGAGAAAATGGATAAACGCGACCGCGCTAAACTGTTCAAATTGAGGCTTTCTGAAGCGATGGCGGTGAAATCCGCGACCCAGAGCGGTCTGGCGCGGGCCGTTGGGGTAGATCGCTCGACGATCTCTCAACTTTTGACACGCGACACAGCACGAATGCCGAACGCGCAGGTGGTGGCCGAATGTGCGGCCGCTTTGGGTGTGTCCGGCGACTGGTTACTGGGTCTGTCGGACAAACCCGAACGCGCGGCGGATATTCTTGCAGCCTCGATGCAGGTGTCGGAGGCCCCGCGTGCCTTGATCGACGAACAAATTTTTGCGTGGCACCAAGAGGCGGCTGGCTACAAGATGCGTCATGTTCCGGCGGCGTTGCCTGATATGCTGAAGACAAGTGCGCTGCTTCGCTGGGAATATGAACCTCATTTGGGGAAGTCTTCGGATCAGGCGATCGGGGCCAGCCGCGACCGGTTGGAATGGATCCAGCAGTCTTTGTCAGACTACGAAATTGCCATGCCACTTTACGAAATTCAGTCTTTGGCGAGTTCGACAGGGTACTATAAGGGCCTGCCCAAGGACGTGCGTGACGAGCAGATGCGGTATCTTACGCAGCTTCACGCCGAGCTTTACCCGTCTTTGAGAGTCTTTTTATTCGATGCAAGGCGGCTGTGGTCTGCCCCACTGACGGTGTTCGGACCGTTGGTCGCCGTTTTGTATGTGGGTCAGTACTATATGGCGTTTCGCGACCGCGAGCGCGTCAAAGTCCTGACGGAGCAATTCGATGGGTTGGTGCGCGAAGCCACTGTGTCAGAGCGGGACTGGCCCGCCCATCTTCAGGCGCTTTCGGCTTTGGGGGGCTGAACCGAGCGTGGCTTTGGCCCAAATTCCTGCGCGGCAAGCTGCGATAGGACCATGGTTGCGTCGGATTTCGCCTTTGCGTCTGTTTTGGACGACACATCAATCACGTAGCCTCCGTTTTCGCCTTGATCGACGCGAAGCACATGGGCAGGGCGCAGCGCGCAGCCCTGTACAGCGTCCACGTCGAAGTCTTTGGTGACGACGGCAATCGTCGTGTCGCGCGGGGCTTCGCCTTGCGCACGTTGAATAACTTTTCGCATCAGCTCCAGGCGTTCGGGCAGGCAGATCACGACCCAATCCGCACCACACACGGTGCTTGAGATAGTGCTTTCGCGGGTCCAGTCGCGCTTGAGGTCGGGAACCCCTTCCGCAATGGGATCTGGATCAAAGCCGGAGACGGCCCATCCGGTTGCGTGAAACGCACGGGCGATGTCGCCGCCACGTGTGCCAAGCCCAAGAACCGCTACTTTCCGGGTCATGGTGCCTCCTGCATTGTCGTTTGAAGTTGGGATAGATCGTAGCCGTTGAAAGCCAGAATATCGCGCGCCGCTTTTAAGCGGTCGGCGGGAATGACGGGTTCTCGATTGAGGATCCAACCGGCGCGGCCTGACGGTGTGCCGACGACAGCGGTGCGATAGTCAGTGTCGACCCAAAGCACCCAGTAGTCGGCCGCAAACGGCACGCCATCGAGACGGATCTTAAGGCGTCCGGGGCCGTCAACGCGGGCGGTGCCGGCAATCTGGTCCGCACCATCGTCCGTGTCACAAATGTTCACGACATCAAACGTGCCGTTCTCTGCTGCAGTATAAGTGGCGGTTGTGTTGCGACAGCCTGCTTGGAACGGCACGGGGAAGCTGGCGACTTCGTACCAAGTCCCGGCGTATCGGGCGGCATCAAATGTGGCTATGGACGATATTGGCACGCCGGTATCGCGGTATTCTGGGAAGGCGACGCAGGCAGACAGGGCCAGTGGGATAAGGGCAAGCCAGCGCATCAGTTAATACACTGCGTTGCTATCTGACCGCCATCGGTCAGGATTTGGTGGCAGCCAAGGAAGGGCGTGGTGGGCGCGCAGGTGCGCGAGCGGGCAAGGCAGATGCTTTCGCAGTCGGAGGCTTCGCGACACTGCTGATTGGCGTCGTTTGTGGGGCGGTAACAGGTGAAAAGAACGCCACCTGCGCGCGCGCCCCAGCGTCCGCCGGAGTTTTCGCATTCGGTGCGGGGGCCTTCAAGGATATCGGGAACGCCGCCGGTTTCGGCAGATGCGCGCGGGCCGTCTTCCTGACACGCGGAAAGCGTCAGGGCGAGACAGATCGTTAAAAGACCGCGACTTAGCGCTGACATTCGTCCTCCCAAATATCCCTGCGTTCGTGTCGGACACTAGGGGTGCGTTTGGGAGCGGGCAACTGTGACGGTGCTTAGTAAGGCATCGGGTGGGCGCGGTGTGCTTTGGATACCTCAGCCAAAAGCTCTTCCGGCAATTCGACCGACGGTGCCTTGAGGATATGGGCCAGTTGCTCGGTCGTCGTGGCCCCAAAAATCGGGATCGTCGGGAAGGGCCGCGTGCGGGTCCATTGCAGCGCCATATGGGTGAAGTCGATGCCGAATTTGTCGGCGATTGCGGCGTAGACTTCGACGGCTTCGGCCACACGAGGACTATTGCGCCCCCCCATGCCGTTGCTGATCGACATGCGCGATCCTTTGGTGATGCTTTCGTGCCGGTACTTGCCGGTGAGGAAACCACAAGCAAGCGGCGAAAAGGCAAGAAGTGTGACGTCTTCGTGGTGGCTCAGTTCGCCCATGTCTGTGTCGTAGATACGGCAGAGAAGCGAGTATTCGTTCTGCATTGTCGCGACACGTGGGCCGCCGGCTTTCTCGGCTGCGTTCAACCAGTTCATTGTGCCCCACGCGCTGTCGTTTGACAGGCCAAAGGCGCGGATTTTACCTTCGTCGGCGAGGGCTTTCAGGACGTCCATGACTTCGGCCATGTTGTCGAGGATCGCGCTTTGGTGGGGCTGTTGGTCGGGCGCGAAGTCCCAGCACTGGCGAAAGTGGTAGGAGCCGCGGTTTGGCCAGTGGAACTGATAGAGGTCGACGTAGTCCGTTTGCAGGCGCTTGAGCGAGCCTTCGAGGGTTTCGCGCACGGTTGCCGCGGAGATGTCCTGTCCGGGTCGCACGAAAGCGCCGTTGGGGCCGGAGTGTTTGGTGGCGATGACAACCTGATCGCGCTTGCCGGATCTGGCGTTCCAGTTGCCGATTATTGTCTCGGTGGTGCCGACGGTTTCGGCCAGAACAGGGTTTACCGGGTACATTTCAGCGGTGTCGAGAAAGTCGATGCCCGCATCAAGCGCCATATCTATCTGGGTGTGGCTGTCGGCTTGGTTTGTTTGCGTGCCGAAGGTCATGGTGCCGAGGCAATAATCACTGACCTCGATGCCGGTGCGGCCAAGTTGGATACGGTTCATGGGGGAAATCTCCTTTGCGTATCGAGAAGGGATAGCGCCTCGCGTGGGATTGGCAAGTCGATCGGCGGGATTGAGAACAAAAAGCGAACATGCTAGAAGTGATTCATGTCTGCTGCCGCTGTTTCTCATCTTCTGACCCGTCAGACTCACCGCCGATCCAAGGCGCCTGCCGTGGCGTTTCTGGAGGGGCTCTCGCTTGAGCGGGGCCGGGCGCATGAGATTTGTGGCGCGGCGCGGCGGACGATGGCGTTTGCGGTGGCGCAGGCGATGGTGGGCAATGTGCTTTGGATCAGGCCATCTTGGACGCCTGGACGGCTTAATCCGGACGGCTTTATGCGGTTTGTCGATCCGGGACGGATTATCCGGGTGACGCCGAAGCGGCCCGAAGATTTGCTGTGGTGTACCGAAGAAGCTTTGCGGGCGGGGATTATTCCTTTGGTTGTCGCGGACTTGCCGGGGCCGCCCGGATTGACGGCGGTGCGGCGGTTGCATTTGGCGGCCGAGACGGGGGGCGAGATGTCGGGGGTGGCACCTTTGGGGCTGCTTTTGACGCCTGATAAAGGGGGCGCGCCGGGGGTGGAGACCCGGTGGTCGATGCGGCCTGCACACAGCAATACCAAGAAAGAGGCTTGGGTTTTGGACCGGGTGCGGGCGCGCACAGAACCGGAGAAGCGGTTTTATCTTAAGGGTTTAAGGACGGGATTGGCGCTTGGCGAGGCGCCTTAACGGCGCTTTGGCCAGAACAAAGCAAGCGTTGTGGTGGCGAAAAGCGCCGTGGCGATCCAGCCGAAATACCAAAGCTGACCGGCCTGCAGGTCTTCGGCGTAAGAAGCTGCGAAACGGGTTTTTCCCATGTGGGCCATGGCGAAGGCCATGCTGGTCAGGACAAGTGCCGCGAAGGCCGAGGCCCAGCGAAAGCGCGTGGCATAGCGTAGGATCAGGGCGAGAACTGCGCCTGCGGGCGCGCCGATCAAAGCGATTTTGATCGCCCAGAACGGATGCGCGCCAAGCGTCTGCGAGAGGCCTAAGGCGGCCGCAAGGACCACGGTGATCGCCGCCAGGGCGAATGGAAATAGTTTTTTAATCAATGATTTAGCCCGCAATTTTTTGCGATTTATTGGTCTGCTCACAGACACGATAGGCACGACTGCCGATTCGGTGAAAGCCTCAGATCATCGCCCAATCGTGATATGTGACATCCTTGCCGGGCGCTTGCGTTTCCTTGGGCGGTTTTGGGGCTGGTGTTTGGTCTGACATTGTAACGCTCCTTTCCTAACAGGAGATGTGGAGCGCGAACGTGTACCGGGACAGGGGCGAACATCGCAATGTGATGCGCGGTGAACGGGCGCGGGAGGGCGCGCGCCCGTCCGATTAAGGCTAGTCCGCGTTGCGGTTCTTTGCGCCAATTCCGCCATGCATTGTCTCAAGCTCGTTGGCCTGCCCGCGAGTGCCGTCTGCGTTCGGATTGTCTCCCCCTTTGCCGGGGACATTGGTGATGCCGTGGATATTGCCCCCGTTTTCGTTCGCCCCGTTCGGATTGGCATTTGTGCCATCACCGTGACCCACTTTTGAGTGAATATTCGGATGGATGGTGTCGGCCGGAGTCGCCCTATTTTGTGGGGCTGCGAGTGCCATCGAGCAGGTTGCGACGGTGGCAAGAAGCGTGCGTGTAAGTGTATTTTTCATCTTGTGTTCCCTTGGTGTGATGGGCGCGCGCTTTGTCTTTGTGCGACCCTGACGGGGAAACCACGGCAACGTGTAGGCTGGAAAGGTGACGCGCGCGCGGGGCGCAAATATGGTTGAATGTCGCCTGAATGGGGCGGTTTGATCAGCGTGGAATGGCTGTCTGGTAAGCGGCTTTTCCCTTGGGCGGCGGGGGCTTGCCGAAACGCGCGAGCGTTTGCGCCAATCTCCGAAACAAAGACATGATCGCGATGCCGATCCAGAGGACATCGATCAATACTGCGCCTGCGTTTGGGCGGTGTCAGGGCGAGATTAAGATCAGACCGGCGCCAACAAGGTTCAACGCCTGAAACGACGGTTGATCTGCGGCCAGCCTTTTTCTTGTTACTGCAAGGTAAGGCCCTGCAATAAAGAGAGAGCCGACGATCCCAATGGCGTCATATGTGGCAATGCCTTCAAGCATAGACCCGTGTCTTAAACGCGAATTTCGGCCTGCGAATGCCATGTCGGTGCAACGTCGGTGCAGGCTTTCGCCTTGTTTTCGGCCTGGTATTCCCGGCAGGAGAAGCTTGTCCGTCCCGAAATCCCGAAAATTTTTGAGTAAAGCCATGACTTTTCCTATGCCCTGGATGCCAAAAATGGCCGGACCCAGAACCCACCGCATGGCAGATGCGCGGTTTCATCAACTTCTTTATTTCATCTCGTGCGAGGGGGATGATTTTCTCGAGGAAGCCAAGCGTGCGGTGTCCGATGCCTGGCTGACGCTGGAGATGGATGTCGAGACGGACACCGCGAAGCAAAAGATATCGCTCTATCTCGATCAGTCCTTGGTCAAGATGTAACGTGCGATGGGGCGCGGCTATCAGGGCCGGATCAGTCGCATCCTTGAGACATGTATGCAGAGAAAGATCGCCGATAAAACCGAGATGTATCGGGTTCTGCTTTCGCAGCTTAAGTCGGAAGGGGAGGCGCGGTTGACGGCGGACATACCTGAAAGCGTGATCGCGGGCGGCAAGACACTCGCCGAGAACTTGGCTTACAACGAGGGGCTGCTGGATGGTCTGGCGGTTTTGAAGCGCAAGAGCGCGGACGATACCTGACCGCAAGGACGCCCGCAATTATACCTAAAGCAGTGAAGCTAGCGGTGTTTTCGCGGCTATCACGGCCTGCGGACAGCTTGTAGCTGACCGTTTGGTCATCAGTAAGACCAGAGCGTTCGACCGCGCTTAGCGAGCAAATATGTCGTTGCCACTTTCGTCGGGTGCGATGACGCCGTAGCTTTTTGTGGTGTTAACCCCTTTCACGGTGCCCGTCGCCATACGTGAGGCCTCCGTCTCCAGAGGCCGCCCGGGTGATGCGGCGGCTTTGGCTAGGGTTTTCAGGGTCGAACCTCTGGCTGGTATCGGAGACAGCGGGTTGAATTGAGAACAGCGCATTAAAGTCTCCTGATTCTGACTTTCTAATCGAGAAATTTTGGATTTAGGACCTTTGGATCCCGCCCGTATCGGCAAGCTTTTGCCTCTGCCATTGGCGGGGTACTCGCGTTTTGCACAGGCTTTTGTCAACGATTGCAGGATGACATGTGCCGTGCCAGAAAGACGCTGACAGATCAAAGGAGTGGTACATGTTGGGCATCGGCGTTTTGATGGGGGTTGCGGGCACGGTCGCGATGGATATTTGGGCGCTTGCCCTGGAGCGTTTCGCAGGTGTCGCGCGGCCGAACTGGGGAGCGGTCGGGCGCTGGGTTGTCGAGGTGTCGCGCGGGCGCATATTCCATGCATCCATCGGTGATGTGGCCGAGGTTTCAGGTGAAGCGCGGATCGGCTGGGTGTTTCACTATCTGGTGGGTGCGATTTACGGGCTGGTGTTTGTGTGGATCGCGGGGCCTGCGTGGCTGAACGCGCCGACGTTCATGGCGGTCTGGGTGTTTTCGATTTTGACGATTGGGTTTGGGTGGTTTTTGCTGCAACCGGGCCTTGGGCTTGGCTGGGCGGCGTCAAAGACAGACAATCCCTGGCGCGCACGCGGGCTTGGTCTGCTAGCGCATACGGTGTTCGGTCTGGGAATGTGGGGGATGTCTTTGGTGGTGTGAGGGACGGCTGCGAACACCCATCCCAATCTTTTAGGCGTCGCTTATGCGAGCGAGAGGTTGATCGCCGACTCGCGGCCATCACGGCCAGCTTCGATGTCGTACGTTACTTTCTGGTCGTCAGCCAGGCCGGTGAGGCCCGAACGCTCGACTGCAGAAATGTGAACGAAAACGTCCTTGCCACCTGTTTCAGGTGCGATAAAGCCGAAGCCTTTAGTAGAATTAAACCATTTCACGGTGCCATTAGCCATCGTGTGTCTCCTAATAGTATGCGCCACCCACGAGATTGCGGTGACCCGGCTTAGTTGGTCTGGATCGAAAGACTGAAAGCCGTATTAGGGAAGACAGTGGTCGAAATAGAATAACGTTCGCGAAGAGCCTCATAAGGGGTGTTTGCGAGAAAAGCAAGAGAATTCGGTTGTGAAGCGTCTGTGAGCGCAGGGGTGCCACGATGAAAGGCGCGCACCGAAGTGCGCGCCTTTTGCTTTGGGGCGAGGAGGTTAGACTTACTTAGTATCGTCGACCATCAGGCGGACTGTGCCTCCTGAGATGATCTTCACCGCGACCACGTCGCAGGGAGAGAAGTTGTCGCCATTCAGTGCGATCGCCATCGAGTAGTTGCCGCGAACAGCGCGCTGGAAGTCCGACAGATCGACCGAGATCGTGTCGAGGTAGTTGTCCAATGCCGCGCCGTTGCCGCCAAGGCCCGACAGGCTCACGACTTCAACGAACGGGTTGTCCTGGATGCTGCTGACACTTGAAGCCCATGTGGAGGCTTTGGTAGTTTTGCCGACTGCGGCGCTGGCGAGTTCGTTGAGCTGGTGGCCGTGTTAAACAAGTGGGGCGCGCGAGCGGCGTGGCGCAATGACGCAGACGGTGCGAGGGCGCACAAGGGGGTGTGCCACGTTGTTTCACAGATCGGTCACGGGGTGGTTAGCGCGTGTGCGAAAGTTATGACAATGGGTTTTAGGGACGTGCAGAAGATGGTTAGAACACACCCATCCTACCCATGCTCTTTATGAAGCCATTGCTGAACTGCACGCACGGCTTTGCGACGACCCGCAGGCGCATTCACGGCCAGATAGTATCCGCCATGTCGAATTTCGATGTCCGCAAGGCGCACCAATGCGCCTGTTTGCACCTCAGTTTCGCAGAGGTGTTTGTCCATCAACACCGCGCCTAGTCCGGCAACAGCAGATTGGATTGCCAGTAGAGCGTTCAGAGGGTGCGGCAAGTTGAGTTCCGGAGGCTCCGCCAACCCCGCCTTGCGAAACCATTCCGGCCAAATCCGAAATGTTGCTTCTTGGATTAGCGGGCCGGACGCCAATGCTTGGAGATCAACATTTCCATTTTCTGTCCTTGCGAACTCGGGGGCGGCATATGCGCCGATCATACACGGAAAAATTTGTTCGTAGCCTTCTGACGGGTCTGAGCGAAGATATCGCAGCCCAAGATCGAAGTCATGCGCTTGGATATCCATCACCTCTGTAGATATAGAAAGGCGCAGGTCGATTGCGGGGTGTTTGACCCTAAGTTCTCCAAGGCGCGGTACCAACCATTTCTGTGCCACCGTATTTTCGGTGGTCATCGTAACAACTCCTGCTGCGGGAACCGACAAGGCTTCGGTCGCAAGTAAGATTTGGTTGAAAGCTGGCGTGATTTGCGCCAGATAGGTCTTCCCCTGCTCGGTAAGCACAACGCCTGTGTTTCGAGTCCGGAAAAGATGAACGTTCAGCCGTTTTTCGAGACCGCGCACGTGGCGGGAGACGGCCGAATGCGAAACGTTTAGTTCCTCCGCGGCACGGGTGAAGCTGCCGAGCCGGCCGGCGGCCTCAAATGCACGCAATGGGTTAAGAGGCGGGAGGTTCCCTCGCATGTGTCCTTTGTGACTTTTTGGAACATCGGATGTCAAGAAATGGCGTTTGAGTGACCGGACGGATCCGTGCACCTTCTTGGGCAGGAACACTGCTGGAGAAAGTCATGAACTATACCAAAAAAGCAGAATTCGGCGCCTTTCGTAGCATCTATTTGCCGAAAGGTGCTTTGCCCAAACCTGTTGCGAGTAAGCTGGCAGATCTTTTCAGGCGTATGACCTACGCGCAGTTCGATCTGACCTTACTGAATGAACATCAGCGGCGTGATGCGGCGATTGATCAATGCGAATTGGAGTGGATCAAGGCGCTTCGCAGGCCGTTGATAAGGTGACAGGGCCTCTTGTGTTCGAGAACTTACGCAAGCCGGCTCAGAGCAAGGCCCCTGGACCTTACTTTGAGCGCGTCGAACCCAAGCGGGAAACTAAAAAACTCCTACGCTTCAACGCGTGAATTTCTTATATTTCAATCGCTTCGGCTCAACAGCGTCTGGCCCAAGTCTCCGCTTCTTGTCTTCCTCGTAGTCCTCAAAGTTACCCTCAAACCACTCAACATGTGCCTCGCCTTCGAAGGCCAGAATATGCGTACAAATCCGGTCGAGGAAGAAGCGGTCGTGGGAGATGACCACGGCGCAGCCTGCGAAATCGACCAATGCGTCTTCTAGCGCGCGCAGGGTTTCGACGTCGAGGTCGTTCGTCGGTTCGTCGAGGAGCAACACGTTCCCGCCGGTTTTTAGCAGTTTCGCCATGTGGACGCGGTTGCGTTCGCCGCCCGAAAGGCTGCCGACTTTTTTCTGCTGATCGCCGCCTTTGAAGTTGAACGCCGAGCAATAGGCGCGGGAGTTCATTTGGGCGTCGCCAAGTTGGATCACTTCGCCGCCGGACGAGATTTCCTCCCAGACGGTTGCGTTAGGATCAAGCGCGTCGCGGGATTGGTCGACATAGGAAAGATCAACCGTCTCGCCGTATTCAATGGTGCCTGCGTCGGGTTTTTCTTGTCCAGTGAGCATCCGGAACAGCGTGGTTTTACCCGCACCGTTCGGACCGATCACGCCGACGATGCCTCCCGGGGGCAGCGAGAAGTTGAGGTCTTCGACAAGAAGTTTGTCGCCCATGGCTTTCTTAAGGCCTTCGACTTCGATGACCTTCGAGCCAAGCCGCTGGCCGTTCGGGATGATGATCTGGGCACGGGCAAGTTTCTCGCGCTCGGACTGGTTGGCGAGATCATTATAGGCGTTGATCCGGGCCTTTTGCTTGGCCTGACGCGCTTTCTGACCCTGACGCATCCAGTCGAGTTCGCGTTCCAGCGTTTTCTGGCGTGATTTGTCTTCGCGGGCTTCTTGGCCCAGGCGTTTGGCTTTTTGCTCAAGCCAGGCCGAGTAGTTACCTTCGTAGGGAAGGCCGCGTCCGCGATCCAGTTCGAGGATCCAGCTGGTGATGTCATCAAGGAAGTAGCGGTCGTGGGTGACGATCAGGATGGTGCCTTTGTAGTCCATGAGGTGCTGTTGCAGCCATGCGATGGTTTCCGCATCGAGGTGGTTGGTTGGTTCGTCCAACAGAAGCATTTCGGGCGCTTCGAGGAGAAGTTTACAAAGGGCCACACGGCGGGCTTCACCGCCTGAAAGCGTTGACACGTCTGCGTCGTCGGGCGGGCAGCGAAGTGCTTCCATGGCGACGTCGATCTGGCTGTCGAGATCCCAGAGGTTGTCTGCATCGATCTCGTCTTGAAGGGCGGCCATTTCGTCGGCAGTCTCGTCGGAGTAGTTCATCGCCAGTTCATTGAAGCGGTCAAGCTTGGCTTTTTTGGCGGCGACGCCGAGCATGACGTTTTCGCGCACGTTCAGGCTTTCGACCAGATGCGGTTCCTGCGGCAGGTACCCGACGCGCGCGCCTTCTGCGGCCCATGCCTCGCCGGTGAAGTCTTTGTCCATGCCAGCCATGATGCGCATCAGCGTCGATTTACCCGCACCGTTGGCGCCGACGACGCCGATTTTTACGCCAGGCAGGAAGCTGAGACGGATGTTCTCAAAAAGCTTCTTACCACCGGGATAGGCCTTAGAGACGCCGTCCATGTGGTAGACATATTGATAAGCGGCCATGGTCGTTCCTTTGTGCGAGGGTTGGAGGGGTTCTATGCCGCCCGGTTTTGGTTTTCAACGCAGGTTCGGATATGAATGGCGGCGAATACAGCGCTTTTGGAGGCGGGATGGGACGGTACGGACTGGTTTGGGGACCAGCGCTTGCTTTGGCGGACTGCGGGGCGGACCGATTTGGCGAGGTTAAGCCGTATCACCGCGAGGCACCGGCAGCGGTTGATGTCGTGATGCCGCCCGATGCGATCTACATTTCACAGCAGTTTCTTGTGTCTCGGGCCACGCAAGACCGCCACGAGGGGATCGACCTTTGGGGGCCGCGTTCGACGCCTATCCTTGCGGCGGATTCGGGCGTTGTTGTGGCATCGTGGCAGGGGACCTTGTACGGGAACAGGGTGCGAGTTGATCACGGAGTTGATGAAAACGGCGCGCGGGTGTTTACGCGGTATTTCCATCTAGAAAGCCGGGGTGTTCAGGTCGGGCAGCAGGTGCGCCGCGGCGAGGTGATCGCGCGCATGGGCGCGACGGGGCTTTTGGCGGGGGGTGGTGTGCATTTGCATTTCGAGGTCTGGCGGGGGCTGGATGAGCGCGACCTTGCACCGATTGATCCCCATCTGGTATGGGCGGGCGGTGTCGGCCGGGTGACGTGTCTTGATCCGGGCGCGCGCCATGCGAGGGATGCATTTGTGACGACTTATCCGACGCCGTGTGGTGACAGTTGACATTCGCGCCAGGGAAGGCAGGTTGCGTTCCATGATCAGACCAGCACACACCCCCCGATATACACCCGCCGATACACGCTATGACACGATGGAATACCGTCGTCTGGGCAGGTCGGGGCTGAAGTTGCCTGCGGTCAGCCTTGGGCTTTGGCATAACTTCGGTGGTGACACGCCGCATGATCTGAAGCGCGATCTGTGTCGTAAAGCGTTTGATCTTGGGATCACGCATTTCGATCTTGCGAACAATTACGGACCCCCTGCGGGGTCTGCGGAAGAGGCGTTTGGCGAAATACTGGCGGCGGATTTTGCGGGCTATCGCGATGAGCTGATTATTTCATCAAAGGCCGGATACAATATGTGGAACGGCCCTTATGGCGAGTGGGGTAGCCGCAAGTATTTGATCTCGTCTTGCGATCAGTCTTTGAAGCGGATGAGGCTTGAGTACGTTGATATCTTCTACTCTCACCGGTTTGATCCGGAAACGCCGCTGGAAGAAACCATGGGCGCACTGGATCAGATCGTGCGCTCAGGCAAAGCGCTTTATGCAGGTATCAGTTCTTACAATTCCGGGCGGAGCCGCGAAGCTGCGGCACTATTGCGCGAAATGGGCACGCCGTTTGTGATCCATCAGCCGTCTTACAATATGCTGAACCGGTGGGTGGAGCGGGACGGTTTGCTGGATACGCTGGACGATATCGGGGTCGGCTCGATTGTGTTTACGCCTCTGGCGCAAGGCATGTTGACGGGTAAGTATCTGAACGGAGTGCCGTCAGACAGTCGTGCAGCACAAGGCAAGTCACTGGATGATGGGTTGCTGACGGCCGAGGCGATTAAGCGGCTGAATGGGCTGAACGATATTGCGGCCGCGCGCGGGCAGTCTTTGGCGCAGATGGCGATTGCCTGGGTTCTTCGGGGCGGGCGCGTGACGTCTGCGTTGATTGGTGCCTCTAAGACCTCTCAGATCGAGGATTGCGTGGCGGCTTTGGGCGCGGCGGAGTTCACCGACGGCGAGTTGGCCGCGATTGATGCGCTTTGCTTTGAGGGCGGTGTGAATTTGTGGGCGCTGTCGTCCGAAGGCGTCTGACGGATCAGTCGTCGAAGTATTCGTCGCCAAGGATGCGATGGACTTTGATGCGCACGAAGGGTTTGACCTTGCGCATGCGATATTCGTCGGCGTCGGCGTAGATTGGATCGCGGACGGTGTCGGAGCCGATGGCGCGTGCAAGAAAGCGTTCCTGTCCGGGGCGGCCGCCGTCGATGATGGGGCTGACGGCATCGGGCCAGACCGGATCGGGCTGATAGGTATCGCCCATGATGGCATCGGCTGACGCGCGCGGGATGAATTCCAGCGAGGGGCGTTTCTTGCTGAAAAACCCGGGCACTTTGGCGGGGTATTCGTTGCGGGCGATGCCGATCAGGTCGGTTTTTGGGAACAGCGATGCCACGCCATCGAACCATGAGACATAGCTGAGAAGCTGCCTGTCGATGTCGATAAATTCGTAGAGCGGCACCCGGATGTTGCGGCCGTCTTGTTTGCAGCGGGCGTCTTTGGGCGCGCGTTTGCGGTTCCATTCCCAAGCGTAATTTAACAGCGCGCGCGGGGCGCGGCGGCGGTGGCCCCAGAAGTCGTCATCGGCGTTTCTAGCCAAATCGGGCGTCGCAGGCTTTGCGTTGTCATGGTAGCTTGCGATCAATGCTTCCGGGTCAAAGGGAGTCCAACCTGTTTCGGTCTGGTAGTTGCATACCAACAATGGAAGGGCGCGGGCCAAGACTTGGATGATACTGCCGGCCTCATTCACAAACATCGAAGGCCGCGCGAAATTCAGCGCCAGCGTCGCAAGCCCGTCGTTTTCAGCAGCGCGGTTCTCATGCGGTGCATTCAGAAAAATCTGAAAGTGGATGCCGGTGTCTGGATGGTCGTAGTCGACATGTCGTCGTATTGAGTAAAGCTAGTGTTCGTGCGTAAGACGTGGCGCAGAGCGCCTAAGAAAGCCTCGTCGCTGCCGGCTTTGCCGCTTTGAGGCCGAGGTCGAATGACATCAACGCATTTGCTCGTGCTGAAGACGCTTTGTGGCGGTTTTCTCGTTTTGCTCGGCGCGTAGTTTGTCCGTAAGGGACGCGCGCACGAAATCGAGGTGGGTTTGGATGGCACCCTGTGCGGCCACCGGATCACGTGATTGCAGGGCGTCGTTGATGGCGCGGTGTTGATCCAAAAGCGCTGTGCGGGTCATGCGTTGATCGAACATGACCTGGCGGTTGTAGAAAACGCCTTCGCGCAGAAGATCATACATTGAGCGCATCATATGAAGCATGACGACGTTGTGGCTGGCTTCGATGATGGCGAGGTGGAACTCGGCATCAAGCCGCGCTTCATTGGCCGCGTCGCGCTTTTCGTGGGCGGTTTCCATTTTGATGAAGATGGCGTCGACGACAGCTAGATCGGTGTCCGACGCAAGGCGGGCGGCGCGGTGGGCGGCAAGCCCTTCCATGTCTCGGCGAAAATCAAGCGCGTCAAAGACGGCCTCGGAGTGGCTGGAAAATAGGCGCGTGAGGGCTGGCGAGAAGGCTGATCCAAGGACGTCGGCGACAAAAATGCCGGAGTTAGCGCGTGCCACCAAAAGGCCGCTGCCTTGAAGGGCAGCAATGGCTTCGCGCAGGGAGGGACGCGAAACGCCAAGGCGGTCCGACAAAACGCGCTCCGACGGCAGGCGTTCGCCCGGACGCAGGATGCCGCGCAGGATCAATCCTTCGATCTGGCGAACGACGGCGTGGGCGAGTTTCTCAGGTTCTATACGTTCAAAGGGCATGGGCGTTTCTCTGGTTGACAGAACGGTAGGGCTGCCAAGGCTGCGGCACAAGAGAGAGGTGGGCGGCCGCAATTGACGTTTGCCTCTCACACATTGCTGCGCATCGTGTTGCCGGCCGTCGATTGCGGGCACTCGACGTTGGTATTTTAAAGGGTGAATGGGATTTGTATTGCGCGCAATTGCAGCTTTGTGACTGATGGGCATCGAAGGGGTGGGTGGTGATATGATCAATCGTTGGACGATCTTGTTCGTGTTGTTTTTTGCCCGCACCGTGATGGCATTTCAGTTTCAGTCAGTGGCGGCCCTTTCTCCGTTTATCGTGGATAGTCTAGCGATTTCTATCGCGGATATCGGGATTTTGATCGGGCTCTATTTAGGACCGGGCGTGCTGGTGGCGATTCCTGGTGGAACGATTGCTGCACGGTTTGGCGACAAGCGCGTTGTGGGGCTGAGTTTGGGGTGCATGCTGGCAGGGGCGGTTGTGACTTTGGCTGCAACCGCCTGGGAGATGGCGGTTGTCGGGCGCGTTTTGGGCGGCGTTGGTGGCGTTGTTATCAATGTTGTGATGACGAAGCTGTTGGTGGACTGGTTTCAAGGGCGCGAGATTGGCACCGCGATGGGGGTTTTCATCTCGTCCTGGCCGGTAGGGATTGCGCTGGCCTTGGTGATTTTGCCGTTCATGGCGGCGACGGGCGGGTTGGCTTTGGCTTGGGGCGTGGTGACAGCATCGGTCGTTGTGGCGCTGGTTGCGTTTGTGATGCTTTATCGCACGCAAGAGGGGGCTTCGGTCGGGCCAGCTACGATCACTCGCGCCCAGATGCCTGCCTTTGGCTTGTTTATGGCGGCGATGGTTTGGGCGCTTTACAACGCCGGATACTCCATGGTGTTTGCGTTCGGGCCCTTGGTTCTGGCCGAGCGTGGTGTCGACGCCGTGACGGCCGGTTCGGTGACCAGCGTCTTTATGGCGGCGGCGGGCATTGCGATCCCCGTAGGCGGTATCTTGGCAGACTGGTCCGGGCGGCGAGATTTGCTTATTGCGGTGAGCCTTATTGGCGGGGTGATCGTCCTGCCTTTGGCGTTGGTCGTGCCCGTCGAGGTCGTGGTGGTGACGCTGGCGGTAGGCGGTTTTGTGTCCGGTCTGGGAGCGGGGTCGATCATGACCCTGCCGAGTGAGGTTCTGGCCCCTGAGGCGCGGGCCTTCGGGATGGGGGTGTTTTTCACCGTTTACTACATCCTTATGATGATTGCGCCTGCGGTGGCCGGGCGCGTCGCCGAGCAGTCGGGTGATATCTGGGTGACGTTCCTTCTGGGCGCGGCCCTGCTTGGGCTAGGGTTTGTGGCGCTTGTGCTGTTCCGTCGCGCGGTGCGGGTGTTGCCGATATGAAAACGGCGGCACGCTTTCGCGCACCGCCGTTTGTCTGTTCGACTTATGAACGAAGATTAATTCGTTGGGGTAATCGTGATATCGACCCTACGGTTTTGGGCGCGTCCCGAGGCCGTCTGGTTGGTCGCGATAGGCTGGCTTTCGCCCGCGCCCACCGTGCGGACACGCGACGAGGACACGCCGCCTGCACGCAAGGTGTCCGACACCGCAAAGGCGCGGCGTTCGCTGAGCCCCTGATTGTAAGCCGCGGTACCGGTGTTATCGGTGTGGCCGACGACTGTGACGATCGATTGCGGGTATTCATTCAGGCTGTTGGCGAGAACAAAGAGATCCGAGCGCAGCGCGCCGTTCAGGCTTGCACTGTCGGTGGCGAACAGGATCGCCTCTGGCATGCGCACGATAAGTTCGCTGCCGGTATTGATCACGTCGATCGCTCCGTTGTCGAAGTCACGCTCAAGTTCGCGAGCCTGTGCATCCAGGGTCGAGCCGATAAGGCCACCGGCTGCGGCGCCGATTGCGGCACCGACGGCGGCGTTGCGCAGACGGTCACTGCCGCTTTCGCGGGTTCCGCCAAGTACGGCGCCGATCACGGCACCTGCGGTTGCGCCCGTTCCCTGACGCTGGCGGTCGCCGCCTTGCTGATAGGCAGGGCCACAGGCCGTAAGGGCAATCAGGCTGGCTGCGGCCAGCATGAACGGTTTTTTCATGTATCCCATGATAAATCCTTTGATCATTTCACATCTCCAGTGCCGCTATACACCATACGCGATGATGCGGAAGCGGCGATGGGCGAAGATGTGCCTATCATTGTAATGTTAGGCAATCTCACGCGCATGTTATCAAATATCAGGCGGTCTCAGCCGCCTCCCACGCAAGCATTGTGCGCTTGACGGGCAGGCCCCAGTGGTAGCCGCCAAGCCCGCCGGATTTTCTGAGTGCGCGGTGGCAGGGGATCAGCCATGAGATCGGGTTGCGCCCCACGGCGGTGCCGACAGCGCGCACGGCATTTGAGTTTCCGATGGTGCGGGCGATGTCGGAATAGGTTGTGACGTTCCCCGTAGGGATTTGCATCAGCGCCTCCCAGACTTTGAGTTGGAATGGCGCGCCGATGAGGTAAAGCTTTGCCGGTTCGCGGTTCGATCCGTCGCGGGGGAAGGCTTGGGCCGCCAGCGGAGCAAGGGCGGTCGGGTCTTCGGTGAAGGTGGCGCGAGGCCAGCGGGATAAAAGGTCGGTCATCGTGGCTTCGGCCCCCGCTTCGGCGGAAAAACCAATACCGCAGATGCCTTTTTCAGTGCCCATGATCAGGGCGGGGCCGAAGGGGCTTTCAAACCAGCCCCAGAGGATCTCAAGGCCCGCACCGGCTTTGGCGAAGTCGCCGGGGGACATGGCCTCCCAGCGCAGGAACAGGTCGTGCAGGCGCCCCGATCCTGACAGGCCGACGGCATCTGCGGTTTCAAGCGTGGTGTGGCGGTTGGCGAGAAGATCACGCGCGTGATCGAGCTTGAGCCATTGCTGGTAGCGTTTGGGCGATACGCCTGCCCAGCGCGAAAAGATACGCTGGAAGTGCGCGGGCGACATGTGCATTTCGGTGGCGATGTCATGGAGCGATAGATCGCGGGCACCGTCATCGATAAGTTCGATGGCGCGTCGCATCAGTTGATAGTGGTAGCCGGTTTCTTGATCGGTCATGAGATTATCCTTGGGCATGTCTTGAAGGTAGGCCAAGGCGGCGGTCGGCGCGACCCGGATATTGCGTGAAAACGTCTTGTGCGGTGCAAGACAGGTGTGAGCTGTTGTCTTTGGGGAGCGCATCATCGTGGCCGGATCGCAGCGTTCGGGATCTGAATTCGTGCCCTGTGGTTGCAGGTGTGGTGATCGGTTTCGGAATGCTTACCATCGGGACAGAGGTATCTGGGTGCCCAAAGTGCCGTCGCGGGTTCGCGGGCTTTTGAAGCAGCAGGACAATGGAGCAGGGACAATGGCAGAAAAATCGGTGCATCCGATTTGCGCGTTTGATATCGGACAGGATGGCACGGTGGTTCCGATCAGAGAACCGTGGCCGTCAGCAACTACCGGTGACGGAATGTCTTATCGTTGGTTGCACTTCGATCTGGCTGACAAGGGGCTGGACGCCTGGACACGAGAATTTCTTCCTGAAACCGCATCCACGGCATTGCGACAGTCCGAAACCCGCCCGAGAAGTGATTTTCTGGACGGTGGGCTGATTTTGAATTTGCGTGGTGTGAACCTTAACCCGGCCTCGGACGTGGACGATATGGTGTCGCTGCGGCTGTGGGTGACGAAGTGTCTGATTGTCAGCGCGCGGATGCGCAAGGTCTGGGCGGTTGATGCGATCCGTGAGGAGATGGACATTGGGATCGCTCCGAAGTCCGTTGGCATGTTTCTGGCGGCTCTAACCTATGGCCTGACCAAGCGGATCGAAGAGGTCACGATCGAGTTGGAAGACGAGTCGGATGCAATCGAAGAAGAAGCCTTTGCTGGTGGGCAGGATATGGGTGGGCGCGTCGCGCAGTGCCGAAAAAGCGTGATAAAGCTACGGAGATTTATTCGCCCTCAGAAAGAAGCGTTGATCGAGTTGGCCGCGAACCGGGACTGGCTTGGCAATGATGCGGCTTCGGTTTTATTGCGTGAAACGGCGAACAAAACCAAGCGGTCGCTTGAATCGCTTGAGGCGACCCACGAACGCCTGTCGGCGACGCAGGATCATCTGGACATTCTTCATGCAACCGCGCTGGGCCGCAACAGCTACGTGCTGTCGATTGTCGCGGCGATCTTCTTGCCGCTTGGCTTTGTGACCGGGCTTTTTGGCATCAACGTGGGCGGAATGCCGGGGGTGGAGTCTGATCTGGGGTTTTGGACCGTCACGGTTGGGTCCGTGGTGGTCGGCGCAGCTCTCTACGCGGTATTTAGGTATTCGAAATGGCTTTAAGGGCGAGAACCGCGCTGAAACCGGCGCATAGTATCGACTTGCCGCACCGCGCGCGATCCGCCAAAAGTGCCTTCTATGGCCAAGCAACTTTCCTATTCGGTGATCCATGAGATCTTCTCGCGCTTTCAAGAGGCTGAGGCCGAACCGAAGGGCGAATTGCACCATGTGAACGCCTATACGCTGGTGGTCGCGGTTGCTTTGAGCGCGCAGGCGACGGATGCGGGTGTCAACAAGGCGACGCGGGGGCTGTTTGCGGTTGCGGATACGCCGGAAAAGATGCTGGCGCTGGGCGAGGCTGCGGTCATCGAACACATCAAGACGATAGGTTTGTTTCGTAATAAGGCAAAGAACGTGATCAAGCTGTCGCAAAAGCTGGTCGATGAATTTGACAGTCAGGTACCTTCAAGCCGCGCGGCGCTGCAGTCGCTTCCCGGTGTGGGGCGCAAGACCGCGAATGTCGTGCTGAACATGTGGTTTGGGCTTCCTGCGCAAGCAGTCGATACGCATATATTCAGGCTGGGAAATCGATCTGGTATTGCGCCGGGCAAGGATGTCGATGCGGTCGAGCGTGCGATCGAGGATCATATTCCAGCGGAATTTCAACATCATGCGCATCACTGGATGATCCTGCACGGGCGCTACACCTGTGTTGCGCGGAAACCAAAATGTAACGCGTGTCTGATACGCGATCTCTGTGAATTTGAGGACAAGACGGAATGACAAAGCGATTTGACGTTGTGGGCATCGGCAATGCGATGGTCGACGTGCTTGCGCGCTGCGAGGATGATTTCCTGGGCGAAGCCGGTGTCGAAAAAGGTATCATGCAACTCATTGATATGGACCGCGCGGTGGATCTGTATGGGCGGGTTGGTCCTGCACGCGAGGTCTCGGGCGGGTCGGCGGCGAATACGATTGCGGTTGTGGCGTCTTTGGGCGGCCAAACGGCCTATGTGGGCAAGGTGAAGGACGATCAGCTGGGGGCGATTTTCGCCCACGATTTGCGCGCTCAGGGGGCGGTTTACGGAACCGTCTTTGCGGACAAGGACGCGGCCGACGAGACGGGGCGCTGCATTGTGTTGGTTACTCCGGACGGCGAGCGTTCGATGAACACTTATCTGGGCGTGACTGAATTTCTGACGCCCGATGACATTGATCCCGTGCAAATGGCGGACGCGGCAATGATCTACCTTGAGGGCTATCGCTTCGACGGGCCGGAAAGCCACGCGGCGTTTGCCAAGGCGATTGAGGCAACCGAGGGTGCAGGCGGAACCGTTTCATTGACGCTTTCTGATCCGTTTTGTGTGGAACGCCATCGCGACGCGTTTCGCGCGATGATCCGGGATCATGTTGATCTGCTGTTTGCGAACCGGGACGAGATTTGTTCGATGTATCAGACTGATGACTTCGAAGCTGCATTGTCGGCTGCGGCTTCGGAAGTGGGGATTGTGGCCTGTACGGAAGGTGCGAAGGGCGCGCATATTCTGGCTGGCGGCCAGCGGTGGCATGCGCCTGCGAAACCTGTCGATATTCAGGACGCAACCGGTGCCGGAGATGCTTTTGCGGGCGCGTTTTTGTGGGGCCATTCGCAAGGGCACCCGTTGGAACTGTGTGGCCGAATGGGCTGTGCGGCGGCGTCTGAGGTGATCAGCCATATTGGCGCGCGGCCCGAGGCGAACCTGGCCGAGATTTTCCGTGCGGATGGCTTGGTCTGAGGGCGCGGCGCATATGATGATGCGTGATGAAATCAGGGGCAGCGTTTGATTTTTCGCCCATTTGCCGGGGATCTCCGCGTTGATACTTCCACGAATAGAAATTTCCAAATTGTCGAGATCGACCGGGTCGTGATTGCCGTCCGACGAAAACGACACTTGCAGGTTTGGGTGCTTGGCCCAGAACCTCTTTGAGGTTTGACAGGATGACGGGATCGACGAAAGAGTGTGGGGTGGACATGCTCACGCCGCGGGTGGCCTCGCGGTGTGAGCGCCGTCGATGTCCGGGGCGATAAGCGCAAAAGCTTCGCGCAGGGGCAAAGCAAGGTCGCGACCGGCGTCGGTCAAGACACGTCCGCGCTCTTGGCGACACAAAAGGACTTCGAAGAGCCCTTTTATGTCGTTATTTCGGGCAATTCAGACCGGCTGTGGCTGGGTGAACATCTTCTGGTTCAATCGCCACAGCCCCCATGCAGCCGGGATCGCGGCGAGGCCTCCGAGGGCATAGACCATTGGTTCGTCAGAGAAGCTTTCGAACACCTGGGTGTAGGCGTGGATGCCAAGAAACGTGACCGAGGCGTTAAAATGCCCGCGCCGGTGGGTGGCGGCGGCAAGCCAAGCGCCAACGATCAGAAGAGCGGCCCAGATAGCCGAGAATACGTGTTCGGAGATTTGGATGAACTCTGCTTCCCAAAGGGTGAGTGCTGCCCGGTATGCGCTCCAGTCGGTGAAGTCGGAATAGTTCGGGGCGTCGGCGCGATAGAAGCTGGTGCCGATCTCGTCGCCCCAAAGGGATGCGACAAGGAAGGCTAGGTTGCCGACGACGGCGGCCATGATCGCAAGGATGCCCGCGTGGCGTCCAATGCGGTCGGGGGTGCGGGGTATCGCCCATGCGGTGATGGCAATCAGCGCGCCCATTTGCAGGATCGTAAACGTCGGTTCAGGCGAATAGAACGCATAGGCCGCGTGGAAGTAAGCGGTGCCGGTGTCGAACACTTGTGCGAAGGGCGCGATGGCAAGGGCGGTGACGGCGCGCACGTTCACGAATGTACCAGCGGCGGCAATGAGCGCGGCCGCGTAGAGGTAGAACATCGCGATGGGTGCGCCGGGCATGGTGTCGAGTGCGACGCCAAGGCCGATAAGATGCAGACCTACACCGGCCAAAACGACCGACCCCGTCGTGAAGCGCAAGGCTTTCGGGGCTTTGCGGAAGGCCCATGCGGCTGCGGTGGCGACCGCGACACCAAGCGGGATCAGGACAAAATCAGCGCTGTCTGGGTATTTGTCGAGCAGTTCGATCGTCCCGCCGACACAGAGCATGCCCGCGCCGATCAGCGTACCTGCATGGCCCAAAAGGCGATACAGCGCGTCGGTTTTGAGCAGAATGGCAACGCCAGCGGCGAGGAACGCAGCGCCAAGAAGCGCGACGCCAAGAGCATCGGCGATCCAGAAGACAAAGCCGAGCGAGGCCGCGATGATGCCCCCGGTCAGGACGATATTAACGACGAGCGCGAGCATCGTATCGCGAGAGCGGCGGGCGATTTCTGTAGCCTGCGTCTGGGTCAGAAGGCCCTCGGCGAGGAGTTGGTTGGTATTGATCACATGGGTCACGACGTGCACTCCTTGAACGTTGTTCAAATAACTGATAGCCAATATATGAACGATGTTCAAGATGTATTTTGAAGTAAAGATCTCAAACGGGAGTAAGAATGATGTATAAAGAGGCGCCGTGATTGGCGAGGGCGATGAGATCATCGCTTTCTTGCGCGCGTTGCCCTTGCGGCGGCGCGTTTTGATCAGGTGTCAAATCCAAACCTGCCACTCTTCTTGCCAGGCAAAGTCTATTCAGCAGGTTCAGGGTCGATC
>NZ_CALJXO010000145.1:0-18067 GCF_937988555.1 uncultured Boseongicola sp.
GGATTGTAACGGGTTGACTCATGCCGGCGAAATCGAGGCGCTGGCAGTGCTGCCGGATCATGGCCACCTTGTGCATCTTGATCGCGTACAGAAGTCATCTGAAAAGCGGCAAGGCGAACACATGGACAAACTGCGCCGCACCCGCAGCTTTGTGCCGATTCTGACCGATATTCGCTCGATCGCGCCGACCGGCTGGTATGGCGACCCTTCGCCCGCAACCGCCGACCGTGGCCGCAAGATGATTGCAGATATCGCCAGTGCCATTGCGACCGAGGCGACAGCCATCTTCGCGCAACTCGACAGGATTCAGGGCGCGTCCACAGAAACCGAGGCGACGGAATAGGTTATGGCAACCAAAGTCACGCTAAAGGACGCTGTCGAATTGAATCTTCCGGGACGGAGGTCGCGTGAAATCCTGTCCGGCGCGCAGAGTGCGGACTGCGCGCTGCGGTTTGTCGAGATCGCGGTGCCCCAAGCAGGGGATACCGCGCGCCCGCCGCACTGGCATCCCGACTGTTCTGAATGCATCCATGTATTGTCAGGGCAGGGGATCACATGGGTTGAGGGCGCGAGCTTTGCGATGGAGCCTGGCGACACCATCCATATTGCGGCGAACGAGCAGCATGTGACGCGCAACACTGGCACCGTTGTGTTGACCTTGCTGTGCTATTTCCCATGTCCCGAAATCACCGTTTTGACGGAGACAGCAGGTCCCAACAATGCCTGACGTGCTTTGCCTGCGGCCCGAGGCCAATTTCCATGCCGTTGGGGTCACGCCGCCCGAGGGCCTCGATATCATCTATCGCGACTCCATCGACGCGGATGTTCCCGACGTGATGCAGCAGGTCCGGGCGCTGGTAATCCCGGCGGTTGGCCCTGCACTTTCCTCTGACCTTTTTCGCAGCACAGCCCTGCGGCTTGTGCAGATCACTGGCGCGGGGCTTGACCGCGTCGACCAAGCTGTTCTGACGCAAGAAGGCATCGCACTGGCTAATGTGCCCGGCGGATCCAACGCGGCTGTGGCCGAGTATGTCACTGCAAATGCCATCGCAATCAGTCGGGGGTTTTTTGCCGCAACCGAGCCGCTGCGCGACGGCAACTATGCGGCCCACCGTGCCGCAATGGTTGCCGCAAATCTTAAGGGGCTGGGCGGATTGACCGTCGGCATTGTCGGCCTGGGCATCATCGGTCTGGCCGTCGCGGAGCGATGCCACGCGATGGGTGCGCAGATTTCGTATCACGATACTGGACCGACCCGCGACAGCACCGCACTTGACCGGATTGGGGCGCAGCCGCACAGTCTAGACGACCTTTTGATGACTGCCGATATAGTCAGCCTTCATGTACCGCTAATAGACAGCACACGAAATCTGATAGACGCCGCGCGACTGGCGCTCATGAAACCCGATGCCATCCTGATCAACGCCGCGCGGGGCAGCATCGTGGATGAGGCAGCACTTGCCGCCGCGCTAGAAGCGGGCCGGATTGGCGGAGCGGCGGTCGATGTTTACAGCACCGAACCACCCACCGCCGACAACCCGCTTTTGACGCTCAGCGCCACGGCCTCTGCCCGACTGATCCTCACACCGCATATCGCCGGCGTTAGCCAACAGGCCTTCCAACATCTGTTCGCGCAAGCCTGGGAAAATGTCGTAAGGGTTCTTATTGATGATGAACCGCCCCATCATGCAGTCACCACGCGACTCAAGCTCACCTGAAGGAAAGCTTTGATCATGACAGACACAACACTTGAAGAGATCGGACGCCCGGTGATTTATGCCGTCGATTACCTCGACACGGTAGGCCTAGAGGCCCCGCCGAACCGGCACGGTCAATCGATCCGAGCTTGGATCCGTTCGCTTGAAGGCATCCAAAAAGAAGGTGTTACCCTGTCGGGCCTGACCGGGCGGGCGTGGCGCTTTGCCTCTGATGAGGGCGCGCATCTGGGCGGCCGCAACGTGGCCCCCAACCCGCTTAGCTTTGTTGGTGTCGGCATGGCCGCATCGTTCATGACCGAACTGCTAGCACTGGCCTCACAGCGGAAGATTACACTGGAAAATCCAGTGTTGGTTGTCGAAAACTTCTACTACCGCGATGGCTCATTCCCCCGTGGCACAATGGTCTCAAGCGCGATGTCGCCAGAGGTTTCACTGGATTGTCAAAGCACCGCAAGTGCCGAGGAAACCCGGCAACTGATTATGGACGCCATCGCTGCAGCCCCTGTTAACGGTCTGGTGCGGGATGAAAAGATAAGCCTCTTCAGTCTCACGCATAACGGCGTACTAATTGACCCGGTGAAAGTCGCGGCCATACCCGGCGACGCCCTTGCTGATCCCGGCGATCTGATTGCAGAGCTAGGACCAACAGCAGATGCAAACCGCCATCAGCCACTGGCCGAGATCACACTGTCAGAAGAAGACATGGCCCGCCGTATCGCAGCTGAGCCGGAACCAGCTCCGGCTCTTGATGGCTCCAAGATTTTGCTGCACTTGCGCACAATCTGCCGGGTGCGACCCGATGGCACTTACGAGTGCCTGCGCGAGCAATACAAGGAATGTTCGTCTTCTTGGGTATTCATAGTCGACGACCGACCGGATGCTGGTTCAGCTATCGCCCCAGATGCCGGCAGCTATTTTGCGATTGGTCTCGCTTTCTGCTTCATGACCCAGATCGGACGCTATTCCCACATGGCTAAACTGCCAGTCAACGCCTACCGCGTGGTGCAGGACTTGTATTTTACCCAAGGTGGCGCATCGGGTGGTAGCGGGCAGGGCGGCACGAGCGACCCGGTCGAAACCCATGTCTACATGGATACCGGAATCGAGGACGACACCGCGCGCGAGGTTATGCGTATTGCCGAGGCTACCTGCTTTCTGCATGCGCTTTGCCGCGACCGTGCCAAGATGAAAATCCGACGCGACCCGATCGCAACCTAAGAGATTCAGCTGCTTAGTCCAACGCGGATCAGGTTCACCGAGATCAGGAACAGCGCAATCTCTACGACGATGAAAAATGTACGCTGCGGAATTAGCCGCGTCAGGCGGTAGCCAACCCAAGCTCCAAAGATCGCCATTGGGGACAGGATCGCGACGGTACGCAGATCGCCCCATTCAATCAGCCCTAATGCAAGGTAGGGCGGAACTTTCATCACGTTGATGATGGCAAACAAGATCGTTGAGGTGCCCGCGAACATCAGCTTTGGCAGTTGCTGTGGCAGGACGTAAAGCTGAAATGCAGGGCCGCCTGCATGTGAGACAAAGCTGGTAAAGCCAGACACGCTGCCCCAGATCAGCCCGCGCGGGACGTCCGCAGGTTGGGGATTGCGCTTGCCAATCATTCGGCTGCGCTGCCGCATCGCAAGAAACGTTAACCCAACACAGCCGATAATCACCCGCACTACGTTTTCGTCTGTGTCCCCCGCCAATAGCCAGCCTGCAAAAACGCCAGTCGCTGCCGCTGGTATCAGGATCACGAGGTTCCTGCGAGAAAAAGAGTGCCGGTAAATCCAGATGCCAAAGACATCGCTGACCAGATAGACCGGCAACAGCAATGCGGCCCCCTGCATTGGTGACATCACCAGCGACATTGTCGGCACGCTTAAAAGCGCGATCACCGGCAGCCCACCCTTGCTGCCGCCCACAAAGAACGCCGCCGCGAGGGCCGCAGTCCAAAACAGGGTAGGGTCTGTCATTATGCGCCACTAATCAACGGCGTCGGCACAGATTCAAAGCCCTGCGTCTTCGCCATGTACATGATAGGCAATCTCCCGAACTGGAACAGCACCGCGTACATCTTTCCCGGTCGGCAGCCAAGCACAGGCATTGGCGTCTTCGACCCAGATCGTCTTGCACTTCCCGGGAACGAACAGCTCGACGAAAACAAACGCGTCTTCTGCCGCCGGATCGGTAACGAAGTAATGCCACTCATTGGGGAAATTATAAAGGATATCGCCGGCCTCTAAGGGCTGCTCGTCACCGTTTAGGACCGCTGTTCCCGACCCCGATATGACATATTGAAAGTGCTCCGCGCCCTCGTGATAATGTTCCGGCGCTGCGGCCCCTGCGGGGTAGGTGATCACTTCGGCCTTCACGGCAGTTGTGCCTGACAATGCAGGTGTTGTCATATAAATCCGTGTGCGGGCATCGTGTTCTGATTGCAGCACCGGTTCGCGTTTCCAGTCAACTAGGCAGATGCCGTTGGCTGGCCCGATACCTGCATCAAACCGACTGGCCCGTGGCACCTTAACCCACAGCAGTTCAAGCGTTTCTGTGGCCACCAGAGTAAGCTGGCAGTCCGGCCCAGCCACAACAACAGTTGATCCGTCGATACTGTCATCGCCAAATGATGCGCGACCGGAAAGGACCAGAAACCAGATTATATCATCGGCGCCAACGTGTTCGGACAGACGCTCTCCCGGCGCAACGATCAAACGATACACCTCACAACTGTCGGTTTTGAGGATCGCTTCTTCAGGCCGCAAATCGCGCCCGTGCGCCGTTCTATCTTTTGCTTTGCAAACAATTGGCATGACAATTTTCCTAAGCTTGGCGGCTAAAGCTCCATGAAATCCGAAACGGTCTCACCCAGATCGCCAAGCACGACCATCGCCGCATTGCGTCCCGGTATCCCAGTGATCGATCCGCCCGGATGCGTTGTGCCGCCCGTCTGATAAAGTCCAGGTATCGGCATCTTATGCGCGGCCCAGCCTGGCACTGGTCGCTGCGGCCCTGAGAAAGTGTAGGACCGGTCGCCGCCATGTGGTGCACCGTGGATCATGTGCTGGTTTGCGACCTCAATATCAACCGGCGATTTGGTCAGGCGCGACAGGATGACGTCGTCGGTGAAGCCAGGGCAAAAACGCTGCACGATCTCAACGAGCCTGTCGGCAAATTGTTCTTTCAGACCTTCCCATCCGGCCGGGCCTGTTCCGGGTAAATCATAGATTGTGTGGGTCAATAGCTTGACCGTATGGTGCCCTTCCGGCGCGCGCCCAGCGTCAGCAAGCGACGGAGTCGCTGCTAACATCCATTGAATATTCTTGCTCATTACACCGTCGTAAATGTCCCGGCCTGACTGGACCAAATCCTCTAGCCAACCTGCATAGCCGGCCGAAACCGCCGTGACGTCGCCGCGAGCCGTTTTGAAAACCGGTGGGGCCATCGTCGCTATGTAGGAGGCGAAGAACGGCACGCCAACATTGTAAGTTTCTGCGCCAAAGACAAAGCTTTCGCCCCAAGCGCTTTTCGGGGCCATCTGTGCAAGATGTTTGACATGAATGGTCGATACCACGGCCTTGCGCGCCCGAAACTCGCGCCCGTCATCCGCCCGCACGCCCACGCAACGCTCTCCATCAAGGATCAGTTCGTTCACTTGGGTATCGCAATGAAACTCTGCGCCGTGATCACGTAGATAACCCACCAGCGCGTCGATCAATCGGCCAGAGCCGCCCCTGGGGATCGACCAGCTTCGCGCCTGACGTGGCGCAATAATCTGATAGGCCAAAAGCCCGGTGCCAGCCTGATCAATCGGGACAGCGGTTTGAAATGCCATCCAGCCCATAAAGGCGCGGATGTGGCGGTTCTTGAATTCGTGGCAGATCACATCGTTCGCGCTCATCGCCATGCGCCGGGACCAGATGCCGCCACGCGGGTGCGCGGCCAGTATTTCTGCCAGTGATTTGCCATGCCCGATTGGCTTGGATCGGGCCTCGGCCAGCATTGGGCGAAGTTCTGCGAACTCGGTCAGAAGCGTCCTATAACTTTCGGCATCCTGCTCAGAAAACCGCGCATATTCGCGAATCGTCTTTTCGGGATCAAGAAACATTGTGATCTGCTCGCCGTCAGGCAGCGCCACATGGGCCACGGGATCAGGATCAATGTAGGACAGCCCATGTTTTGCAACCAGCCCAAGCTCATCTAGGCGGATCAGTGGATTCTGCTGGATGAGAGTGTGTCCGGTTGAACAGGTGTCGATAGCGTAACCCGGCCCAAGGATTTCCTCGGTCGTCGCTCCGCCACCCGGCACGGCACGCGCATCTAGAATTGCGCAGGAATATCCAGCGGAGGCCAAATAGCAGGCGGTAACGAGGCTGTTGTGGCCAGCGCCAGCAACGATGATATCTGCGGTTATCACATTTTGGTCCCCTACGTATCACGCTCGCGCAATCGTTTGCATGGATATGACCAAATATCTGCATCGCTGTCAAAGATAAGTGGCCCTAGATCACGCCCAACCAAACCCACCAGACCCATGTCAGCGGTATCCCCAGCACGCTGGTCACCAAGGCCGAGATCAGGCACAGCCGTGTCAACGCACCGACAGGAATGCGCGCCATGGCAATCCCGATCAAAAGTGGAGGCGATTGATACGGCAGTGCTGTGGTCGAAAAGCCGACATTATGCGCCATTGCCACGGCCTTGATCGACCAGCCCGTCGCTTCGCTCATTGAAGACGCCAAAGGTGCCAGCACGATCGGGGTCGCTGGTGCAATCGTCAGATGCGACAAGGCCGAAGAAAACCCTATGATCACTGAAACATCCCAAAGGCTGTTGCCCTGCCCAAGGCGCAAAGCTGGCACGACAAGCTCGGCGATCTGCGCGCCTAGCCCAATCTCGGTCATAACGGCGCTGATGCAAAATACCGAGGCGATCAGGAAGGCGATAGAAAAGTCGATTTCGGTTTTCATTGCTTGCGGCCCGAAGATCCCAACGCCGGGCAAAAATAGGGCCATCGCTGCCGTCAAAGCAACCCAGGCAGGGGCAATGCCGTGCCACGTATCACTCGCCCATAAACCGATGGCGAAAATGAGTACATACAAAAGCCGTTGTTGCTCAGTTGTCAGATCGGGGCTGTCACCAGTGTCGGTCAGCGGCTCACTTGTCGACTTGGTCCCGCGTCCAAAGGTCAGCAACATTATCAATAGCACCCCAAACCGCACCACATTGATCGGGGCGTTTTGGATGAAATACGCCCCATAGCTGATGTGCTGATCATAGAGGATTTCAATCGCCCCCATTTCCACAATTGTGGGCAGGTTGGCTGTCAGGAATGTATATGTCGGCACAAGCGTCATCATCGCGGCGCTCATCAATAGACCGGTGTGGCCGCGCGACCCTGGTATCATGCCCATGGTCCGGGCCAGTGAAAGTGTAATGGGCATGATGACGATGACCCTTGGAATGGCGGAAGGCACAAAGGCACCCAAAGCCAAGCCACCCAGAGACAAGAACCAGACAGCCCTGCCGTATGACCCCCCGGTATGTACATAAATCCGGCGCGCGATCTGATCGCCAAGGCCCGAAGATGTGATGGCAGCTCCAATCACCAACCCTCCGACTAATAGCCAGAAACCGCTCGCCGCAAATCCGGAGAAAACGACCTCTTGTGGCACCACGTCAATGGCGAGAAATGCCAGAAAAATTAGGATTGCGGTTGTCGCTTCGGGAAGGCTGCGCGTGGCAAAGGATGTGATCCCAGCGGCGGAGATCGCCAAGACCTGCAAGGATAGGTCTGACGTTGAAATGGTTGTGACCAATGCGGCCACAGCGATGAGGGATGCAAAGCCCTGCGATGCAGACATCATTGGAAGGTTGCCGATCAAAACAAGTTCACCAACACTTGCCGCAAGCCCAGATCAGAGCAGGCGTCAAACCTTACCGTCGATATCGCGGTAAACTTCGAATATAGCGGCGGTGTCGTAGTCTTGCGGCACAAGCGTCCAGCTTTTGTCATAAAGGTCTGATACTGCATCAAACATCGGGGTGGTGATGCCTTGGGCGCGAATATCAGCACCAATGATCGACAGGTCTTTTTCGAACATCGCCATATGTGCCGTCGCCGGTGTATAGTTGCCTGAGATCATCAAAGGCATCCGCAAATCGAGCATCTTGGACTGCCCCGCGCCCTTGGATAGCATTTGGTAGACCACATCGCGATCCACGCCGAGCGAATCTGCGTAGTGCAGCGTTTCGGCTGCCGCACAATTGTGCAGGGCGACCGCATGGTTGGCGACGTATTTGAGTTTTGAGCCTGCACCAAATTCGCCGGCGTGCATGATCGTATGGCAAAGGTGTTCCATGTAGGGCGTTGCATGGGCAATGGCGTCGCTCGGGCCAGAGGCCATGATGACCAGATCTGCCGTTGCTGCTTGTTTACCCGTTCCACTGACTGGAGTATCGAGCAGAATAGCGCCACCCAACTCCACCGCCGCTTTCGCCGCAAGCTTGTCAGCCATGGCGAAAGTTCCTGTTTCCATCACAACCTGACCGGGGTTCAGAACCTCCCCAAGTTCTTTGGTTACCGCCGCCAAGACTGAAGTCGAGGCGACGGAAATAATCACAAGGTCGCATTCTGTTAACCATGGCCCGACGGTCTCATGGGTTTTGCCACCTGCGATTTCAAGCTGTTCGCGGCCTATGATATCGGGGTCAGCCCCTGCAACCGAAATGCCAGCTTTCAACAAATTGGCTGCATAGGCGCTGCCCATGATGCCCAAACCGATAATGCCAACTTTCATGTTGCGACCTTTCTATTTTCAGCCGAGACCAAACAGTTTCTGAGCGGTAAGGCCTGCCACTTTGGCTTTGTCTTCGTCAGACAAATTGGAGCTTACGATATGTTCAACGGGGTCATAATCGGCCATGTCGAAGGGATAATCGCTGCCCATGATGACCTTATCCGCACCATACTGCTGCACCAGATATTCAAGCTGGTGACCGGTGAAGACCACGCCATCAATCCAGATTTTCTTGAGGTAGTTTGTCGGCGGTTCTGGCAGGTTCACTTCGCAATCTTTGCGCGCACCCCATGCGTGGTCGATCCGGCCCGAATAGGATGGCAGATAGCCGCCGCCGTGGACCGCAAAAATCTTAAGGTCAGGCATATCCCGTAGCAGACCGTTGAAAATGATGTAGTGCAGTGCCGTAGTCGTCTCGAGCGGGTTGCCGATAACATTTTGGAAATAGTACTCGCTGAAACGTGCCCCTTCGGTAAAACCATTCGGGTGGATCATAACAACCGCGCCTAGCTCTTCGGCCTTCTTCCAGAAGGGGCGAAACCGGTCGGCGCTGATTTCTTCGCTATCCATATTCGTGAGCAGCATTACACCCTTAAGGCCCAGACTCATCGCACGCTCAAGCTCGGTCGCGGCCTCATCTGGGTCTTGCAGCGGCACGGTTCCCAGCCCAGCAAAGCGGTCGGGGTTGTGGCCGACCCATTCGGCTATTCCATCATTAACCATCCGGCTGGCGACTGCGGCATGTTCAATCGGGGATTGATAATAGCACTGCGGTGGCGGTGGCGCGACGATCTGCATGTTGATGCCTTGCGCGTCAAGAACCCGCATCCGGTCTTCGATGTCTTGCATCGCGACGGGGCCACGGTCAGCTTCCTGCTGGGCGTTGACGATGTTGGTGTATTCGTTGGCATATTTGATCATCGCGATCCGGCTGAGATCAACATAGGGCACCATATACTTGGCAGCTTCTGGGATCAAAACATGCGCGTGGCTGTCCACGGTCAAAGTCGAAAGCCGACCGGGCTTTGCGGGTGTGGGGCGCGCAGACGTCGGTCCGTAGCGGTTGACGGCATCACCTATTTTGTGGGTGTCGATGGTGGAATGGGTCATAGATGAGAGTCCTGCTGAAATTGGTTAGGGGGGAGTTGCCCGTTGCCGAATTGATCCGGCAACGGCTTTTCATATTGCCTGAAAGGCTGCCTTACTGGTTTTCTGCAAGCCACGCTGCGGCGTCAGCCTCAACAACCGCTTTGTCGAAATCGTTCGCAGCCTCGATGTAGGTGTCGTTCAGGAACGTCGACACGTCGACCATCTTCTCGATCGCACCGGATGACAGCATACGTGGCTGCACGTTGGTCCAGACATCAGATTGCATATCGCCCATACGCTCAGTGGTTGAGATGTTCATGGGCAGGACGCCCTGGAACAGGCCCATACCGGCGGCCTCAACTTCCCACTCTTCAGGCACAGCCTGACGCAGCATCGCCTCAACCGCATCTGGGTTTGTGGCGCCCACGTGCATGCCTTTGGACCAAGCGCGGAAGAAACCTTCCATTGCTTCGCGCTTCTCCTCGATCATATCGGCGTTCATCGCGAGGGTGTTCGCGGGGCTGGCCAGCAGTTCTTCTGGTGTTACCTGATCAAGTTCGATCCCGTTGGCCACAAGGGCGGCCCAGTCAAACACTGAACCGGAAATCGCTGATACATTTCCGTCGCGGATTGCCGCGGCGAGGGTTGGGCCACTTTCGCCCAACACAACCGTCTGGACATCATCGATTGTGTTCCCAGCGATATCGAGGGCTGCCTGCAGGAATGCACGGTCACGGTCGGAAACCAGACCGACAGTGGTGCCCACGAGACTTTCCATAGACGTGTATTCGCCACCTGCCAGCACCGCGATGCCTTCGGGTGCGTTCTGCATCACTTCATACACGGTGTTGATATTTGCACCTGCATTCAGCGCATTGATCGTTTCATTCGGGTCAAGCATCGCAAGATCGGCCTGACCGTTTTGAATGAATGCCACGTAAGGGATCGACGTGTCAGATGGCAAAAGATTAACGGTGATCCCTTCATCTGCAAAATAGCCAAGCGCCTCGCCCACAACGAGCGGAAAGAACACTGCGGAACGTGGCGTCGGTTTGATCACGCTGATTGTAGTGTCCTGCGCGAAACTTACGCTTGGCGCAGCGACCACGGCCATAGTAGTGGACAGCATTATTGCTTTGAACATCTTCATTTTATTTTCCTCCCAGAAAAACGAGTTTGTCGCGTCTTATCTCCGAGCTGGTTTTCCCATGCTCGGGCACGCGCGCGTGACGCAGCCGCGCGACGGCTCTCTCGACGCCAGAACACGATCCGGTCGTCTAGAAACTCCATAGTGTAAAAAAGGATGAGGCCGATGGCTGTCATGCTCAGCAATGTGGCGAGCGACGCTGCCATATTCAGCTGGAATGAGAATCGGCTCATCAGGACCCCGACACCATCAGTTGCTTGTGCGAACTCGGCGACAACGGCCCCGATCAGGGCTGTGGTCATACCGATCTTAAGTCCGGCAAACATCAAAGGCAGCGCTGCTGGGACGCGGAATTTACGAAAAACCTGATAGTTGCTGGCGCCCAAAGACTGGAACAATTCCTCACGGTCTTCGTCAACCTGAACAAGCCCTGTGAGCGTGTTCACGAAGATCGGGAAGAACGAGATGATTGCAGCCAGCGCGATCTTAGATCCCATTCCATACCCGAACCACGCAATGATAACGGGGGTCAACGCGATGCCCGGTGTCACGTTCAACACGATCGCATAGGGGATCACATACCGCTTGAAGGTTTCCGAGAGCGACGAACAAACCGCCAAGCTGACTGCGATGCCGGCACCGATCAGAAAGCCAACCACTGCTTCGGTTAGCGTGATGAAGAAGTGGCGATAAATCGTGCCTTCGGTGATGTAGAGCTTCACAATCGCACTGCCGATCGCGCTAGGGCGTGGGATGATAATGGATGTGATCAGGCCGGACACCACGGCCATTTCCCAAAGCCCGATGATCACAGCGAACAAGATCAGGTGCGGCAAAACCCCGAATAGAAAATCGAATATCCGGAATGAAGTTGGGCGTTTTTGATCGGACATTATCTGCTTGCCCCAACTTGGGCCATTGCACTGCGACGTTTGACGCTGACGCGTTCCCGACCACTTTCGTATTTCCAGAAGGCCACGTAGTGATCGATCTTTTCCATGCCCTTGAAAATCAGAAAGCCCAAGATCGTCAGCGTGAAGATGCACGCGAAGGCGGATGCCATATTCAAGTTGCGCGTGTAGACGAGGATCAGCGATCCGATGCCTTCGTCGCGTTGGATAAATTCAGCCACAAGGGCGCCTGACAGGGCCGCCGTTAGGGCCAAACGTTCGCCCGCCATAATGATCGGGATTGCATCAGGCAGCACCAACTTGCGCAACACCTGCATCTTGGATGCCCGCAGAGACCGGAACAGTTCAAGGCGCTCTTCGTCCACATTTATGACGCCAGACAGCGTATTGATAAAAGGCGCAAAAAAGCAAACCAACACGATTATCGCGATCTTTGAGCTGGCCCCAAATCCAAGCGCTGCGATCAGCAAGGGCGCGACGGCGATCCGTGGTGTTGCCTCAAGAACAATGACGTAGGGCTTTAGAAAACGTCGCAGAACCGGGTTAAAGCCAACCAAAGCCCCAAGGCCAATTCCCAGGACTGATCCACCGATCCAGCCCATAAGAACAAGGCTCATCGTGGCATAAAGATGATACCAGACATTGCCGTTCTGGACATATATCAGCCAGAATGACCACATGATATTGGACGGGCGCGGATAAAACAGCGGGTCTAGCCAGCCGATCCGTGATCCGAATTCCCACAGCAAAACTAGCGTGATGAATAAACCAGCGTGACGCATTATTCGCTTGCGGCCGAGTGTGCGAGCGCTGTCCGCAAAGGGCTGGGGGCCCGGAATTATATCTTGGACGGCCATTACATCTCACCCAGTGTTTCGCGAACATCTACGACCAGTTTGTTGAATTCGACCGAAGTCTGAATGGACAAGGGGCGTGGGCGTTCAAGATCGACATTGACGATCTTGGCCATGCGACCCGGACGCGATGTCATGACGACAACCTGATCCGCCAAGAAAATCGCTTCTGCGATGTTGTGAGTCACAAAAATCGCTGTGGCCCCGACCTCTTCAACAATGCGCATCAATTCCATATTCAGGTGTTCGCGTGTGAATTCATCAAGCGCGCCAAACGGTTCATCGAGAAGAAGAATGTCAGCGCCCGTCTGCAAAAGCCGTGCAAGGGCGACGCGTTGCTGCATCCCGCCAGAGAGTTGAGCGGGGAAAGAAAACGCAAAGTCCTCAAGCCCAACCAACTTGAGAAGATCGAACGCGCGGTTCTTGTCGGCCTTAGTTGGGGTACCCGTGATTTCGGTCGGCAAAAGCACGTTCTCAAGCGCGGTGCGCCATTCAAGTAGTGTCGCCTTTTGGAACATCATGCTGATATCGGCGCGCGGCCCAGTCACCGCAGTTCCATGGACCGCGATCTCCCCCGACGTCGGTGCGATAAGGCCTGAGATCAACCGCAACAGGGTGGACTTACCACATCCTGACGGGCCAACGAGTGATACAAACGATCCGCGTTTGATCTCGAAATTGGCGTCTTGCAGGGCAATCACGGATCCATCGGCAAATGTCTTTTCAACACCCCGTCCGCTGACGACGACTTCTTGATCGGCGGCGTGTGTTTGTATCTGATCAGCCTTCATTTTGTGCTTTCTTGTGCATAGACGCGGTCACTATTTTCTCAGCGCGTGAAATATCAGGCAGCGACATATCGGTTACTCGATCACGGGTCGGTTTTTCAGCCCGCGCATGACTTGCACGTGCGATTTTCGGATATGTTTGGCGCAAAGGCGGGCGGCAGCGCGTCCATCGCGGGACTGCAGCGCGTCGATGATTTTATTGTGGTCATCCAGCGCGGACTGCATCGCATTCGCCTCTTGATGGCGCGACGACAGGGACACGATGCACAGGCGTTCGTAATTATCCATCAGACTGCGCATCGTATCAGCGTGCCGACGGTTCCCGGACAATTCGTTGATTTTGGCGTGGAAGTTGCGGTTGTAGCGGGCAAATTCCGGCAACGATGACAGGTCCGCCGTGCGAAAATCGTCCAGCGCAGCGAGGTTTTCGATGCTGGCATCGGCTGCAATACGGCGCGCCATTGCGGTTTCCAGAATTTCACGTAGATCAAGGATGTCATGGGCGTCACTGATTGAAATTGGCGCAATGCGGTGGCCCTGACGGGGGGCGATTTCAATCAAGCCTTCAAACTCAAGCCGTTGCAGCGCATCGCGGATCGGCGATTTTGAGACACCATATTTTTCGGCAAGGGCGACTTCGCGCAGCTCCTCACCAGGCTGCAAATCACAGGACATGATATCCTCGCGCAGCTCTTCAAAAATACGATGTCGCATCAAATCAGATGACATCCGATCCCCCCTGATATCTCACAAAGGGTAAGGTGGGCGGACAGGTTTGGTCAATTCATCGCTCGTAATAGTGACTATCTGGAATCTTGATACGCCCGCCCACGCTCAGAGCTGGACAGATTGGCCTGTCTCAGCGGATTGCACAATCGCGTCTAACACCTCTATATTATGGAGCAATTCGAAGTCGGAATAGGGGTAGGGCGCTTCACCACGGATCGCCGCGCCAAATGCTTCAAGATTGGCGGTTACGCTGTCGCTCCAATCAAAGACCTCTGTATCGGCGTCGTCGATGCTGCGATAGCGTTCCATTGTCGATTTACCGCCGGGCGTATCGGGATGGGTCGCATTGCGAATTTCTACCCACATATCGCTGCCAAATACATGCGTCCGGATAAAGTGCGGCGTGTGCAGGATTGCCTGCAAAGTGGCAGTCATGCCCGCTTTGAATTGCATTTGAACGGTAATAACGTCGCCGGTCTCCCAGCCCAAGCTGCGATCAGCGGTGATCGCATGCAAGGATGCTACCGGCCCATAAAACGCGATCAGCAGATCGGTCAGGTGAATGCCCATCTGGGTCATTCCAGCGGCAGGGGCGAAGGCCTTAGTAGTGCGCCAACTGTCAGAGGTTAAGGTGATTAATTTGTCATGACTAAAAGCCATTTCAGTGTGCATGATCGTTCCCAGCGCGCCCGCGTCCAGCAGGTCGCGCAGTGCTAGGATGGCGGGTTCAAACCGTCGTTCATGACCCACGCCCAACACCAAACCCGCGCTGCGGCAGGCCTGAATGCTATCACGCGCTCCTGCGGATGACAGCGACAGTGGTTTTTCGCAGAACACGTGCTTTCCCGCGGCTACGGCCTGTGCGATCTGGCTGACGTGCAGGTCATTGGGCGATGTAAGAATGACCGCCTGCACGTTTGGATCGGCGAGGGCCACGTCGTAGTTTTGCGCGACCGTCAGTCCAAGGCCTTCAATGTCCGCGTGCAATGCAATCACTGGTTCAACCACGCAACGCAGATCAAATTGCGGGTGATCTTTAAGCCGTCGTGCAATGTGTTGACCCCACCAACCATATCCAACTAGCGCCGTGCCAATCATGTCGTTGCCTTTCCCTGGCCAAATACGCCAACCAGCGAATTGTCATAGTCCGACCATCCGCTCGCTGCCGCGATTTTTGCTTTTGCCAGCGTCGCCGCGATAACGCCTGAAGGGCCACCACTGCTTACGGCCAAATCCTCCATCAGTTTCATATCCTTGATTGCGTTCTTCAGGCTGAGGCTGACAACTCCGGGGTCTTGATCCACCAACATGCTCAAGATCGGCGGAACGCGCTTCTTGGCGGCACCAATGGCACCCGAACTATCGGCCAACACATCTAGCGCAAGGGCAGGATCAATGCCCTTCGCCATAGCCAGACCGACGGCTTCACCCAAGGCACTCCAATAGACCATCAGCGGCAGGTTCACCGCCAGCTTCATCGCCGCACCCGATCCTGTGGGGCCCAGATGTTCAAGCCTGCGGGTCAGTTTCGCCAACAAGGGCTGCGCGCTGTCGAAGGCGGCCTGCTTTCCGCCAGCCAATCCCATCAGTTGACCTGAGCGTGCAGGAACAACATTGCCGCTGACAGGACATTCCAGAAACAGTCCACCGCGCGCCTCAACAGATTTTTCCAGCGCGATGACGGTTGCAGGGGACGTTGTGCAGAACTCAATGATTGTCTTGCCGGTTAGGTCGGCTTCTAAGATGCCGCCCGGTCCATGGTAGGCGGCATCAAGTGCGCCGTCATTCGCCAGAACGGATAGTATAATGTCCGCCGCTTCGACCACCGCGCGAGGGGTCTCCATTACGGTGCTGCCAGCGATACCTTGCGCTTTGCCAGCGGATCGGTTCCACAAAGCCAGTGTTTCGCCAACCTCGCTTAGATGCTCAGCCATGGGCCGCCCCATGTTGCCGATCCCAACAATTCCAGTGACCATGCCATTTCCCCCGCATTGGATGGGATCATGATTTCACAAAAAATGTGGCCGTAGGATCATATTTTCAGATGCTAACGTTCGGGATTCTCAATATCGAATTTGTCGGACCAATCGGCAAGAATGTCTGTGATGTGATGGGTCAGGCAATTCGCGAGAAGACGGGCGGCGCGGGGCGGGGCCGCTTGGGCCTTTTCTACTAGAACGTAATCGAGGCTGATGGGCGGGTCTTCGATCGGGTTTAGGCGTCGGATTGACCCATCCTTGTCAGAGTAACAAATAGCCGAAGGTAGAATCGCGACCCAGTCGGTCGCAGCGACCATTTCCAATGTAGCGAGCATGCCGTCCATCTCAAGCGTTTCGCCAAGCTTGATGCCGTGGTTGTTAAACAGCATATCAAAATGATTCCGTCGTACATTCAGACGGGAGGGGACAATCAAACGAGCGCCAGACAACGCGGACAGTGGAACGGCCTTTAGATGCGCAGTTTTACTGGGTCGCGCTGCGCTTGAAATCAGCATTTCACGGTCTCGTCCAACGAATTTTCCGGTCAGCCCCGCGGGAAGCTCAGTCGACGGCACTACTGCAAAATCAAGCTCGCCGTCCAACACGCGCCGCATCAGTGAATAGCTGTACTCTTCCAAAAGCGACAGTTCGACATTGGGGAATTCATCTTTGAATTGCGCCAGCGCGGGGATCAAGACCGACCGCGTCAACGACGGGATCATCCCGAAACGGACCACCCCGCCGACACTGCCCTGCATTTCGCGCACGGCCTGTTCGGTTGCCATCAAAGATCGCAAAATCCCCTGTGCCTCGCGGTAAATGACTTCGCCCTCTGGTGTGAGCATGAATTTCTTGCGCTCACGGATCAAAAGCGGTGTGCCGAGGGTCAGCTCTAATCCTTTTACTTGCGTCGACATGCCCGACTGCGTCGTGTTTTCACGCTCTGCCGCACGGCTGAACGACTGTTCTTCGTAAACCGCGACAAAAGCCTGAAGCGCACGTACTTTGATTCCTGGATACGCCATGGTCTCTCATTCATTAAATCGAATACAAGATCCGTTTAACCATCATAAAATCCGATTTGTCCAGTCTGCAATTTAGGGGCCAAACCAGACCAAAAACTGGCACACCGAATATCCGCCCTTCGTCCTTGCCATCATCCGATCGAGCCACGAACCTTCGGGGATCGATCTGCGCCCGTGTCAGGCCAGTCGCGACATCGCGCCGATAATCAAGAGCCGCCGGATGTTGGCTTGCCCTGCCTTTGTAACACGCCCAAACCGCTGCTTGCCGCCTGACGAATGCTGGCGCGGAACCAAGCCCAGCCAGGCTGCGACTTCCCGACCTCGCTTGAAAGCCTCCATGTTGGGAGCAAAAGCTTCGATCGCCAGCGCAGTGAGCGGGCCTAATCCCGGCATCGTCTGCCGCCGGCGCGCCGTGCCCGTTCCGGCTGCTACACCCTTGAGCTTCTCTAACTTTGGCTCAATCCGAGCCGCTTTCTCAGCGGTCTGTTCGAGAAGATCGTAAAATACTTCGCGCATCAAGTCGGGCAGATTATTGTTCGGCTCATCAATGATCGCCTCGATGCGCTTGATCTGGCCTATCCCCTTTGGCACGATGTGGCCATATTCGTAGAGGTCTGAACACAGCGCGTTCACCAATGCTGTTCGCTGACGAACGAGCCTTTCACGACCGCGAAACAGCATTGCCCGCGCCTGCTGCTCTTTCGACTTGGGCTCCAAAACCGCGTTTCCGGACGCTGTGCCGTGATAAAAATCGCTTCAGCGTCAGCAGAATTGTTCTTCTGGCGCTATACGAATGGCTTCACACATTGCAGTGCGATCAGCTTCGCCTAATGGCCCAGGCGAACCATCTCGCGCGACCAAGAATATGCGCTGCCGCATGCCTCCATGGCGACGACTGTGGGAGTATGGTCCGCCATGAACCTCAAAAACCGCATGTGTGTCAGCTTCTTCCGGAACTTCACTTGCCGCGTCATCGATGCACCGCGAACCTGAAATACGCTTTTTGCCAGATCAACGCCTATCATTGTAC
>NZ_CALJXO010000146.1:0-9950 GCF_937988555.1 uncultured Boseongicola sp.
AACGCGGCATGAACACCAAAATGATGCATCTTAGGCAAGCCGCAAAACTGTCTTAAAAAGCAGGACCACTTCAAAGGCATTACCTGTCAAATCAGGCGCTACAGGGCACGGCGCAATCACGCTACGGAGTTCAAACAATGATACGCATCTTGATCCTTCTCGGCACCGTCTTGGCACTTGCCGCCTGCGACCCAAACGCCGTCAATGGCGCTTCATCCGAAGACCAGCCGCGAGCGCGCCAGGATCGCGGAAGTTCCAGCTACTAAACTCCCCATCGGGGGCTGTAAGAAAAATGCGCCCAAGTCTCAAATGGGGCAGTCGCCCTGCTTCTTAGACGCCGAAGCGGCAGCCTTGAAGATCTTCTGCCCGATGACCGGGTGACGTGGGCCAAAGAGACGCGGAGAGAGCGTGCAGGGTGTGCCAAGGGCCACAGCGGCGGTTGGGATGCTAGGTGAGGCTGCCGGTGCTTTAGGAATATCGGAAGACGAAGTTCATAAGGTGCTGACTTCTGCCCGTTAGGAGAGGTGACCACCACCAAGCCCACTTAGGGAAAGCGGAACGCGAAATTGCTCTCGATGGTGGTCGTATTAGGCTGAAATATAGCCTGACTCACACTGATGACATTCTACAAGAATTGGTGCGTTTCTTTGAGTGTCAATCGCAGACCAGACTTCACCCCAAGAAGCCGTCAACGGCGGCTCTGAGCCTATTCTGTTGAAAAACTCCAGTTTCGGGCCTGGCGGACAGATTTTTTCGCCATACAGGTCGATTAGTTTATTTTGGCAAGGGAATCGGCCAAACCAAGCCTCCCGGGTTGCTAGACTGCGTCGCGTCGCCTGGTTCACTATCTTAGCTGACTTTGACACGATTTGCGGTTTTGACGGGAATTTGGGATTTTCAGATTTTGGAGTTTTTCAACAGAATACGCCCAATGCAGACTCCGCGCCTGGCTCAAAGCTCCTCTCCAAGACCAACGCCATTGCTTGCAACCGACCACATTGCTCTGGCCTCGGAATCGGACAGGCTGACTTCGGCGCGCATCGCAGATTTTGCGATGTAGTCGGCGCTCTTATGCAGGGCGTCGTCAAAAACGGTGGTCACGGGCTTGCACTGGAAATAGTAACCTCCGCTGCAACCCTCGATTTCGTTCGATCCGGCGAGGAAAATTGAAGATACCGCGCCTTGCTCCGCTGATATACCTGTCTCGTTTGTTCTACCGGCCTTAGACCAGAGGGCGGTATTTACGTTACCTGGATGAAGCGCGTTGCTCGTCACGGGCGATCCGGCGTCCCTCAGACGGCGGGCGAGCTCGTTCGACAGCAAGATGTTGGCCAGCTTGCTTCGGCCGTATGCACGCCATTGGTCATATCCATCCGCGCTTTCATGTTCACGCGCCAAGGCGTGGTAATCGACCTTCTCCGGGTGCAACCTGTGCGCCCCGGAGGCAACCCAGACAATACGTCCGAACGGGTCTCGGGATTCGGAAATGGCTGGAAGAAGTAAGCGACAGAAGAGGTAATGTCCGAGAACATTGACTTGCCACTGCTGTTCGAAGCCATCGGCCGTCTTCGTCCATGGCAAAGCCATAACGCCAGCGTTGAACACACAGATGTTCAAAGGCCTTCCCGTCGCGAGAAATTCATCGGCGGCTTTTCGAACGGACGCTAAAGAGCCCAGATCGAGAACCAGGGCCTCGGCCGTACTGCCAATCGGGCCACTCTCCAGCAGAGCGGCCACCGCCTCGTTCGCCTTTCTTCGGGAACGCGCGGTCAAGATGACGTGGCAACCTTCCTTTAGTAGCCCCTTGCAGGTCTCAAACCCTATCCCCGTATTGCCTCCCGTCACCAAAGAAATTGGCCGCTCTTGATCGCTTGCCCTCGTCGTCATATTGAATGGCCTTTTTCTGCTGCGAGGGCCGGCAACTGATGGTGTTGGGGCTTTCCAATCGAAGATAGCAGTGTGATCCTAGGCGGTCAGCATGGCAATTCCAAATTGGAGTAGAGGCCCGTTGTGTCCCGCAGTTCAGACCTTCGTTAGATTCCGACCAACGTCTGCTTTTTGGTGAAGCGGTCGTTCGTGGCTGAAACTGCGATCCGACAACCGCGAACGTCCGTTCAGGACGACAAACCGGTCATCTGACGAAAAAACTCAGGTGTCGGCTCAGAGCCCAAAGCAGTCGGTTTGCAACCGGCAGACATGTGACGTCCACCAAGTTACCTAAGGTCGATTTCGGCGATCAGCATTGCCGTGGTATCTTGAGTTGAAAGCGATTTGGATCGCGAGGAAACAGCACTTGCGAGACTGTCATGCGAAACATCCTGTCTTGGTTCAGTATAGCATTAATATTGGCGGCGTCTGCACATGCGGGGCCAGTAGGAGATGCCGCTAAAAAGGGGCGATTCTGCAGAGATCGAGCGCCTCATGAAATCAGGAGCAGATGCGAATGAGGAGGACGCTATGGCGTCACCACTGCACTGGGCCGCGATGAACGGTCATGTCGAGGCGGTGGCGCTTCTGCTCGCCTATCGTGCGGCCCTCTAAGCCCAAACCGACTTAACCAATCGAGTTTCGATAAACCATATCTGTTGGGTCTTGGCGTGGAGTTTCTGTATCCAATTCAACGCATAATCTCTTTGCAAAAGTGCAAGATTGATATGCGATTACATTCTTCAAGCTCGGGCGGCGGCCTGACACATAACGGTCAGTTTTGCCTCGGCTAATTCCGGTGACAAAAACCCGAGACCGCAATCCGGAGCGACTACAAGACGATCCCGGTCGATGTGGTTCAGAACTTCATTCAGCCGGGCCTCGATCTGGTCAACAGTTTCGACGCGGCTGCGGGCAACGGCGACGGCGCCAAATATGACGGTCTTTTTTTGCAATTTGTCCAGTAGGTTCAGATCGTTGCAGCAATGCGCGTCTTCGATCGAAATCTGATCAAACGCAGCCGTGTCTATGGCACTGGCTAGGCGGTGATAACTTCCTGGGTCGGCCTTTTTGTATTCAGTGTCGTCCAGATGATCGGGGTAGCCGCAACACATATGAACAACGCGAGTGACCGATTTTGGTACGCCGTGAAAACAGCGTTCCAACCCTTCGATACCAAAACTCAACGCGTCGTCGACTTCGCGCGCGAACAGCGGTTCGTCCACCTGAATATACTGGCAGCCCGCATCGACTAAAGCCAGAATTTCCCGGTTCACCGTTTCAGCAAGGACCGCGTTCAACCGAGGTCGGTCATTGTAAAAACAGTCAGCGGTGGTGTCCATGATGGTGAGCGGGCCGGGCAAGGTGAACTTGACGGGGCGCGGGCTAACACTTTGACTGGCTCTGTAGTCATGCGCGCCATAGCTCCTTCCAGAGTGGGCTATGGTTGAACGAATGGCGGGCAGATCGGTTTCATAGGCGCCATCGCGCAACACACGGTTTTCAAGATTATCAAAGTCAAACCCATCCAGATGTCGACAGTGATAATGGATATAATTTTCCCGTCGTACCTCGCCATCAGTGGGAATTGAAACGCCAGAGCGCAATTGAATTTCGATAACTTCCTTGGCCGCGCGAATGAATAATGGCTCGTGGCGTTCATCGACATTCTTGATGTCTGCCGTATAGTCGGTTGTGGTCTGGCTGGAGTTCATGCCACCGGTTTCACGGGAAATATCAAACCAGTCGCGCACCGGCACAAATTTGGGTTTAGGAAAAGACCCGATGGTTGTTGTTTCAAGCGGGCTGTTGGATTTGCTCATCTGATCATCCTTTTGAGGCCAAGGCCGTAGTCTTCTGCTACTGGGTTTTCAGCATTGCGCGACTGACAAAGCAACTGAGTGTTCTATTTGATTTTCCGCGAGCGGGCTTGAAAAAAATATAAGTGCCCTCAGAGTTGGATGTCTAGGCAACTTTCACTTTCGCGTCTATTGATGCTGGGGTGCAGCGAACGGCTGCTCGAGCCCTAGGCAGTCATCTCATAAGCCGTTATTTTCAATTTCCGCACACTACGGGCTGGTGCCCCGCAGATGCGTGGGGCGCAATCCGCCGCCCTGCACCGCCCGAGCCAAACCCCGGCGGACCTGAAGCCATGGGTCAACAACTTCCTTTCCGACCCTTGCCACCAGGTCGTCATAAACGCGCTCCAGCGTGCGCAATTCCTCGTCTACGACGATTGCATACCACGCGTTCCGGTCCACCGAACTCACGCTCTTGAAGCCGGCATCGCGCAGTATTTTCTCCATCTGCGGTGCGGTCGCCATCTCAAAATGCAGGTGGCCACCCATATGCCTCAATGCCGCCTCCGCATCGGGGCCTTCCCCACTTAGCCAATCGCTTGCCGCAAACGTACCGCCAGGTTTCAGCACGCGTCGGACCTCAGCGAAAAGCGCGCCCTTGTCAGGAATGTGAATGATTGAATCTTTAGAAAACACCACGTCGAAACTAGCGTCTCCAAAAGGTAGCGGTCCCGGTTCGACTAATCGGAGGTCGATCCGCTCCGACAGTCCGGCTGCGTCCACAATCGCCTTCGCACGCCGATGGAGTGGCTCTTCAACATCGACGCCCACGACTTGGCCCGCGCCGAGTTCACGCGCCAGGGTTATTGCTGGCCCTGCCGTGCCGAAGCCAATATCCAGCACGGTCTTCTGAGCCAGATCGATGTCCCGCACGATTTCACGCACCTCCTCCGCCCCCCCGGGCGAAAGGAACCCTTCCCCCCAAACCGCGTGTAGCCGCTCAATGAAATTATCTGGATACTGTATGTCAGATGTCATTTTCCCCCCGCATGAGGACAAGATCGGGTTCGTGCCCTTCGCCCAACGCTAGCACACTTCAGGGAGGGGAAGAATGGCGGCTTATGGGGCGACGCACATTGCTGAAGATGCTGCGTCGCAGCGGTCCGGTTCGAGCCCAAAGCGGACGATTCAGATTGAAGAGGGGGCGACCTACCGCCGGTGGACTATGCACCCGCGAACTTCTGACGAAGAAGTGCACAACTTGTGGTCTGATCTAGTGACAATGTCAGGGAACTCCTCAGGCTATTCTTGTGGGAATTGGGTATTCCGCCCGCAAGAGGTCACGCAAAATGTCAGAACCTTTGGCCCGCTCCTATGCAGGACATATCATTGCCACGCTCAAACTAGGTTTGCCTCTGGTCGGCGGGCATATTGCGCAATTCGCCATCACTCTGACTGATGCAATGATGATCGGCTGGTACGACATCACGGCGCTGGCCGGCATGATCCTGGGAGCGACGCTTTTCTTACTGATCTTTCTTGTCGGTTCGGGCTTTGCGTCTGCCGCAATGCCGATGTCTGCCGAGGCGAATGCTGCCGGAGCCGAGATAGGCGTTCGGCGCGCAACGGTCTCCTCCTTCTGGCTTTCAATTGGGTTTGCTGCGCTCACTCTCCCTTTGATGCTTTTTTCCGGCGACCTCTTCCGCACCCTAGGCCAAGAACCGGGCAACGCTGACTTGGCGCAGGTCTATTTGCGGATTGCTGCTTGGGGCATGTTTCCCGCGCTCATTGTGATGGTGTTGCGGACCTATCTTTCTGCCATGGAGACGACGCAGGTCATCTTCTGGACTACGCTTCTCATGGCCTTCGTGAACGCCGGCCTGAACTGGGTTCTCATTTTTGGGAACCTCGGCGCACCCGAGCTCGGTGTCGAAGGTGCAGCAATCGCTTCGGTAATCACGCACTCTATCTCGATCCCGTTTCTGGTCGTCTACGCATCACGCAAGTTCCGTAGTCATCGCATCATCTCTGGCCTGCGCGAATTCGATGTACCGACGAGCCGGAGGGTATTTTCGTTGGGGCTTCCTATCGGGCTCACATCGCTTGCCGAAATGGGCATGTTCAGCGTTGGCACCTTGATGATGGGCCTGGTGGGCACATTGTCGCTGTCTGCCCACGCCATCGCTCAGCTGATCTCAGCAACGACGTTCATGATCCATCTCGGCGTCAGTCAAGCTGCGACCGTTCGGGTCGGCAAAGCATTGGGTAATAATGATGCCGAAGGAATGCGCGACGGTGCCATTGCCGCAATGATTATCGCTTACATATGGGTCGGCTTAACGGTATTCGTTCTCGTTGTTTATCCTGACCCTCTGATCTCTCTTTTCGTGGACGCAGCGGAACCCGCCCGCGATCAGGTCATCGCGGTCGCAACCATGTTTCTGCTTGTGGCTGCTGCATTTCAGTTTGCCGACGCCAGCCAATTGATGGGCCTCAGTCTCCTTCGTGGCCTGCAGGATACAAGGATTCCCATGATACTTGCGGTGATAAGCTACTGGGTAGTAGGGGTCCCGGCCTCGTATTTTCTCGCCTTCAAAGTCGAATTGGGCGGCACAGGCATCTGGTGGGGACAAGTTGCGGCTCTGTCTGTCGCCGCGCTTCTTCTTCAGGCGCGGTTCTGGTGGGTCATGCTGCCCCTTCAAGCAAAGGTGTCCAATGTCGCGACCATCGACCCGGACACAACCGCGGCGGCAAGTCCGCGCGCCGCCGAGCTTGGCCCCACACAGGGCTTTGGGATAGCTTCTAGCCAGGGGGGCTAGATCATGAACCTACAAGCGCTTGGCCAAGAGCGAGACATCGCTGAGATACACGACGTCATTGACGAGGAGACGGCCGCGTTTATGGCCCGAGATTTTGAACGCTGGTCCGCATGCTTTGTGCACGGCCCGCGCACCCGCGAAGTCTCCTATGGTGCCGACCGAGGCGTTCTTATCCACAAGGGTTGGGATGAGGTCGCTGCGGCGATGCAGAAAATTATGGCCGACAATCCGGAACCGGAAGACAAAGATCTGGGACACAATGAAATTGAGGTTTCGGTCAATGGCGATCTTGCATGGGCGGTTTTTAACTCAAGATGTCACGCTCTTCCCAACGATCCCTACCCATTACATGACTCTGAACAGGTGCGTATCCTCGAGCGTCATTCTGGTCGCTGGCGGATTGTGTATCTAGGGTTCGCCATGCTCCGCCTAAGAATTCAAGCGCGCCCCGTGATACAGGTCGACGAGAATGCGCGCGTCATCTGGGCAACCTCCGAGACGCTTGCGGCGCTGAGCGATTTCGAGGGGCTCACGATTACGCAGGGGCGTTTGCACTCGACAGACAGCCATTTCAATAAGGCACTTACCCGAGCGATTGCGCGAGCAGCGAAGCTCCGTCACATCTTTGACTCGTCCTACAACAAGCAGCCAGGCAATACCTTCCATTTCCCTTGCATCCTCGGTGACGCCGAAGATGGGGGGACCATGCACTGCACTGTGTTCGCGCGGGATGGATCGGTAAATGTAACGTTCAATGATAACGAATTGATAAAGGGAAAGATCAAAGCCGCACAGGAAGTATTCTCGCTGTCACAAGGCCAAGGTCGCCTCGTCGCCGAAATAGCAAGCGGGCGCTGCCTAACCGAAGTCGCGGCTTCTCTCGGGATCAGCATCAATACCGCTCGGACCCATCTGTCGCGGATTTACGAAAAGACCGGCGTCTCCAGTCAACACGCACTGATCCGCCTGCTGATGTCATTGAATTCGCTTCCTGTTTGACTGCAAAATGGTACCGTCCTGAGGCGGGGGCCGTTCCCTGCTGAGTGGCAGGTTTGTCCGGCACAGCAGACCTTGGTTGTGGGTGCAGCGGATGACGGCTCCGAGCCCATAGAGGACTTCGCCATGCGGCGAAAACAACACTGTTCGGAGTCGATAGTGAGCGTCGCTTTGCCGGTCGACTAATCTGGATCATCAGGTTGGCGAGTTTGCCCCGGAAGCCAGCCGGAAGGTCATATCCGCACCGACGCTGCCTTGGTCCGAAAATTGTTCGATGCAGTCGCCAATTTCGCTCCAGGCCACATCGCGTTTTTCGTCGTCCAGATCGGCCAGCACGGCGCGATAGGCACCAAATGCTTCCTTCATCATAGTTAGCGCGTCGCCGACCGAAGCGATGGACAATCGTGCGGTGACCTGCTCGATCCTGGTGTCGATATACCCGGCCGCTCGAAACAAGTTCTCCAGTCTCGCAGGATCTGACAATGCAAACAGCCCAGGTGAGCCCGGCGGCGGCGGTGTCTTCCCGGCATGCTTTAGTGCGATCATCATAGTTTTTGAAAACAGGAGGTTGTCTTGCGGCGAGGCAACCACAAGCACTGCGAAGCGCCCGTTTTCCGCTAAGACGCTTCGCACGGCCGCGAGCGCGTTTTGAGGCGACTGGAACAGCATCAGGCCGAGCCGGCAGGTTGCCGCATCAACGCGCAGTCCGCTTTCGGATAGGCCTTCGGCTGGGCCGTGCAGCGTTTCCACATTGGTCAGCCCCGCGGCGGCGACATTGGAGGCCACGAAAGTTAGCATTTTGGACGCGATGTCGTTTGCAAAAACCCGGCCAGACGGCCCGACACGGCGGGCGGCTTGAATCGTTTGGCTGCCTGCACCACAGGCAAGGTCCAACACTCGCATGCCCGGCTTTATGTTGGCCGCATCCAGCATTTGTTCAGTCGCCTCGGTCGCCGCGCCCATCAATTCGGCTTCCCATCTTGCCCAGCCCGGCGCGGCTGAATCCCAAATACCTTCGTTTTCGTGTTTGCCATTTCCGGCCATCGCACCCATCCTCCCTGAAAGTGATGCCTTAGGTTACACTGCATTTCAGCTCGCTCAAGAGCCCAGCCAGACCAGGTTTTGCGTACAAAGAAGTGATTCCTGCGCGATGTGCAGATGCCGACGATGGTTTGCTTCCAGTAAATCGCGGAATTGCCTGAGGATTCCCGCCCAATACCGGACCTTCGTTCAATCTGCAGCTAACGGCAGGTTCGAGCCCTGTACGGAAGTTTGGTTGTGCCGCAGCATAGGTCGCTACTGCCGGAAACCTTGGTCGTCCACCGAACGAACTTCACGCGCCGGATTTCCCGCCACGATCATCCGCGGAGCAACATCCTTTGTGACGACCGATCCCGCGGCGACAACAGCGCCATCTCCAATTCTCGCTCCGGGTAGAATTATTGCTCCTGCGCCGATCCACGCATAATTGCCGACTGTGATGGACAACGCATAATTAACAACCCTGAACGGCAGCGTGTCGCCCTCTTTTGGCGGCTTATACCGGTCCTCTGGGCGCAACGGGTGGGTGTCAGTAATAAACTGGACGTTGGGCCCAACCGCAACAAAATCCCCGAGTGTGATCATCTTTGCATCAAGAAACGTGGCGCCAAAGTTTACGAAGGTCCAGGTCCCAATCTTGACGTGTCGGCCATACAGAAAGGTGAAAGAACCAATACGGGACCGCTTCCCTGAGCAAACAATCCTTTTGCGGCCTCGATACGCCTTTCAGATTTTGGAGTTTTTCAACAAAATAGGCGCATAGCAGAAGTGTCAAAATCTTGCTGCGTGCGCTCGCAGTGCAAAAACCTGCGGCGTCACCGCGAAATCGCTACTACAACGCAGAGAGGAATACGGCCATTTCGGCAGTAGAGTAGCAAATTTGAAACGATGGATTCACACGACGCGGACTTTCCAAACTTTTGCTGTAGGCATGCAAATGTCAGGTTCGAGCGTGTCGCGGCGAGATGACATCCAGGCTGCACCCGAATGCCGGTGATCTATTTGGTCTTTGGTAAATTGGCGATCAGGCAAAAGGCATTGGCCCAGCCGATATCAAAATATTGCTGCCAAGCGGAAATTGAACGATCGAGGCCTCTGCCTGATTGAGAACTGAAAGCATCGGGTTTCGCCGTCATTATCTGGTCGGAATTCCCATTTATTTGAGGGACAACGTTACCTCGCAAACATACTTTCAGGCTTCGTGTCGATTGAGCCAACGTTCGCACGCTAGTCGCCCACGTGCGCCAACGTCGAGAAACGGTCTAGGAGGCAAGAGACTTGGCTGACCAAGGCTCTGGATGTCGGCGATCAAAGGATTGTCGACACCACAGGCAAGGTCAGCGGCAAGAATTCCGCTAAATGTGCCTTT